>CANQDY010000042.1 GCA_947593895.1 uncultured Bacilli bacterium | reverse complement strand
CCAATGATTAATTGATGAATTTTCACGGAAAAACTTAGTTTTTTCATCTCTTTTTAATTTGTTATTATCAAGAAAATAATACTCGCCAATATGATTAGAATTAAATCCAACATAAGAAACGTCAACTCCTAAACGTTTAATTTCATTTAGGGCATCTCTAGATTTTTCACCTTTATTTTTAAATGCGCTTGCATAACGAGTTTTAATACCTAATGAGCTTAAGTTAATTAATACATTGGCCTCGGATCCACCATAAGTATCAATAATATTGGGATATTTTTTTAAATTATTTGCATAACTTCTTTTAATTTCATTACGATTAGAACATCCCTTTACGGTATGTTTAATCATAAATTCTCCATAACTAGCAATAAATTTATTCATGATTTTCTCTTGCCTTTCTTTCTTCTAATGATTGAAAAATTTCTAAATATGAAAAACAAGCTAGTAAACCTTCACCACATTCTTTACAGATATTTTTCTTTGTTCTATATAATTTTTGGGGATTATTACCTTTTTTAAATCGAGGGGAAAATTTTCTTTTAACTTCAATTGTTCCTCTTGGTAAATTTAATTGATAGTAATAGTCAATTGCAATATCATTGAATGGAATAAAATAGTATTTAGAAGACAGTTTTTCGGTTTTTAATGGACTTCTTTTTAAATCAAAATTTTTAGATAAAGTAGCATATGGATAATGGTAATTATATCTTAGTTCGTGATTTCTATTTCGATCGTGTTTGATGTTAAATATTTTATAGGTTCCTTTAATCACTTCACCTAAAGAAGCATATTTTTGCATATTTAAAGTAACCTCTTCAGCAGTTTTATTAAGACGAACACAGAAATACATATTTGGTTTACCTCCCTCTAAAAGATCGCGTGCCAAACCCATAAAACACTTAGAAAAAGTAAGTGGTTCATAGTCTTCTTTTTCAATAAAACTATAGTTTTCTTTTAACGAATTCTTAATGCACTTAATAATTTTTTGATTGATATCAACATTTAGAAGATTACCATCATTTGGAGCAAGCGCGCTTGATTTTAAACTAAATGAAATAGTAGGCCCAAATTTATCTCTCCATGTTGATTTACTGCGATCCCTTTTTTCAATTAATACATAACCATCTTTTGAAATAATCACGCCAGTTATACCAATATGATTAGCAAATTTTGATTTTTTTAATGGAGTCAGTTTTGGAGTGAATTCAAACATACTTCTTAAAGTAGTTTCTCCTAAATTATAATCCATCGCACGATTAGTTATTAACATATCAAAATAAGTAGTTCTTTGTGTATCAAGTTTTAATGTGTGGGTATTTTCATCGTAAGATAAATCGTTCAATCTAATTGTTTGATTGTTATTTTTTTCACTATGAGCGCCTAGTAATTTCATTCGATTCATTTCAATAAATATATCAAGTTTAAACAATTCATTAGAATCTTTAACAACCTCTAGTTTGGTGTTTAATTCTAAGTTAGTATAGACATTTACATTGGCAATATTTATAAATCCTCCGTGATCTTTACCCTTTTTTAATAATTCTAAGGCCAGACGTTCTTTTTCGTAATTTGAAGAATATTGATTTTTAGATTCGGGTTTAATCCGGGTACAATTTGTATTACAAATGTTATGAATTTGCATTAGATCTCCACCAGATTTTGATAGGTAATTGGAAAAGGTTGTAATATTAATTACTGGATGAGTATCTTCGCCAATAGAATCTATACCGGTCTTATCCATATTCATTTTTGCATAGGATCGAATAATTTTATGATGATTTGCTTCAGTTTTAGTTTCTTCTTCAAGAATAGATTTCATAAATTTTAGCCAAATCGCTTTCAAAATAACTAAAAGGGGACCCAAAGCAGTAGAAACTGAAACAGCATCCGCTAGATAAGAAATAATATATGATAACAGTAAAACAAATTTGTTTGGATATTTTTCATAATTGGTCCAAATTAAAAAATTTTTATCAATATATCTTATTATTAAAGCAAAGACAATAAGCATTAAAAAGAAAAGGATTTGAACAATTCTTTTTGATAGGAATTTGTCAATTCGTTTTCTAAACTTCTTTTTATTCATATAAGCAAATCCACCTTCTTTAATTATAAATAATTTGATATTTTTAATGCAACAATTGAATTTAGCAGATAAAATTATTATTTTATCCATTTTTGGAAATTATAAATAATAAAAACAAACATCAAACTTAAAAAAGTGTTCATTATAAATGATTATTTTCTATTTTTATTTATATAAATCGCATAATTTAAAGTATTTTTAGAAATATTTTAAACATAATAAATTCTAATCTCATAGCATTAAAATCACCGATAGCATCTAAACTAATGTGTGAAAATAAAATTAATGGGTATTGACAATAAAAAAAATTACCATATTTTATTGATATATACTACATATATATAGTTCATAAATTTTTTTAGTTACATCATTTTTAGTGGAACAAAAAAATAATTTTTTTGAAATGAAAATATTAATATAAAAGGTGCTTGTAAGCACCTTAATAATTAAACTATTATTTTTTTGAGGAACTAGATGAATTTGAAACAATTCTTAAAGCAATTTCCAGGATGCTATAAATTAGTTCTAGAAGAGCAAGAATCATATTATTAACATATTCTATGTTATATAATCTAAATAGTTGTTTCATCATTTCTCTTTCTTCCTCAGTGGTTAATCCATCATTTGCAAGAATTTCTAAAGCTATATTTTGAGCTTTTTTTTCAGTCTTAAGTTCCATAAGAGAAAGAATAAAAGCATAAATATAAAATAATAATCCTAAAACAATTGAAATAACAGTAACGATACCGGAACAATTAAAAATAAATACATCAATTAAAAAACCAACTAGAATAATCGGTATGAATGCAAATGGACCAAATACAACAATTGGTGTTAATTTGACTCTTTTTTTCATGTCAGGATCATTTTCTTTATCAAGAATTGCTAAAGATGCTTTTTGACCTGCCATAGCAAGTGAAGTAATACTCTTTTTCTTATAAGTTAATCTTCTTAGACGAACTTTTTTAAAGTAATGACTATAACTATTACCAAATAGTAAGGAACCAGTTTTGGATACTTTGATATGATTTAAACCATTATCATCAAGTATTCTTCGACAAACTTCTTCACCAGAAAGTCCGACAGAATTTTTCTTTCGGTTATATTTAATATAACTAATAGCTAATCCAATAGATATTACAAATGATACAAGAGAAACAATTATTATTAATATTCCGATAATAACCATTGCTACAAGTATTAGTCCTTGAACACCATCAAAAGCATTTCCTTCCAAAATTATTAGATTTTTCATAATCAAATTCCCTTCATAAAATTATTATATCATTTGCTGGTAAAATTTAATAGATGGATTTTTTTATAAAAGATCGAGTATTTAAAAATAATTAGCGTTATTTAATCGATCGACTTTCATGACAAGAAAAATAAATAATTTGAGTGTTTTTAGATAATTCTTTTAAAACATTAATCGCTTTATATAGATTTTCATTATCTAGATGCACGAAAGGATCATCTAAAATAACAAAAGGACGTTCACTTTTATACATATTATCAATAACCGCAAAACGCATGCATAAACTTAAGCAAGTTTTTAATCCTTCTGATAAATGATCCTTAGTTCCATTTAAGTATTTGACATCAAAAGAAAAATTAATTTTAGCATCTTCTTTTACAATTGGATTAATTTTTTCTGCATACATTTTAAATGAGTTTTCCATTGGCCCAATATATTTTTTGTGAAGATTTTCTTGAGCGGTATTAAATATTTCTTTGGTAATTTCTAAGTTATGATATTTTTTATTGTAGTATTCTTTTTTCTCAGTTAATTCTTTAATTTCGTTAACAAGAGAATCATAATTGTCAAGCTGTTGTTCAACTTCGTTTATCTCTTTACTTTTTGTATTTAGATCATAATTTAATTCTTGAATTTGTTTATTTATTTCTTCAAGATTTAAGATATCATTTTCAATTTTAAAATCTTCTTCAGAAATATTGTTTATCAGTTTATAGTTATCATTTTCTTCTCTTTTTCGATTAATATTATTAATCAATCGTTTAGATGTATCAAAATCATTTTTAATTATGTCATATTGGTTTTGAAAATCATCATTTAAAGAAATATAGTATTTAGAAAGGATTTCGATAATTAATGAATCGTTTTTCTTTTTGTTTTCTATTTGCTTTTGAAAATTATTATTCTTTTCGAGAAAGTATTTTAATAAAGAACTCTCATTTGATAAAAAATTAATGAAATCCTTTTTTAATGGAGTGTTTTCATCAATAGCGTATTTTTTAAAAATACTTTGAACTAGTTTTGTAGTTTCGTTAATCTTTTTTTTGTTATCAAACTTTTGTTGATTAAAGATTTCTTTTTCTTTTGAAAGATTTTTATATTCATTAATCATAGTTTTAATTTCAATTAGACTTGATTCAAAAGTGTTTTGAAGGCAAGCATATTTAGTAAAGAAATTAGTAAGTTCATTTTCTAATTGCTTATTTTGTTTTTCAATTTCTTCTTTATATTTTGATCTTAAATCAACATTATTTTTGATTTTCAAATAATCCTCTCTATCATTTACTAAGCGATTATAATTTTTTAAATAATCACTTTCTGACATTCTAAATTGAACAAAGTAATTTCTTAAATTATTTTCTAATTTAATTATTTCATCATTTATATTTGATAATTCTTTCTTATCAATTATTGGAACATTATTACTTTTATTATTTTTGATTAATAAAATGATACTAGGTATGACAAGCACAACTCCTACTATAGTTGTAATAAGTGCAGGAAATAAATTAAATGCAAATAATATTAATCCTCCTACAATTGATACTAATCCAATAATTAATAAAACTAATTCGATTGTTTGAGAAGTTTTATTTTTAGAAACGATATTGTCAAAGGAATTAATGTAGTTTTTCTTTTTTACCTCCAATTCCTGATAGTATTCTACTTTTTCTTTAATTTGATCTAACTCTTCTTGAGAAGGAATGTAATCATAGAATTCACTTTTAAGTTTTTTGTATTCAGTAGGAATAAAAGCAGAAGAACTATTATTTAGTTGATTAATTTTATATTGGCTAATCTTTTTTTCAATGTCTGTTATTTCGCTTTCTAGTGGGAGTTTTTCTTTGAAAACATCAATTAAATGATTTAGTTTATCAGATTTTTCTTTATCAAATTCTTTATTATCGATTTCTCTATAAGTGGATAAATCAAATTCATATTGCTTCAAAAAATTAAGATCATCTTCAGAAATTACGATGGAATGATATTTATTTTTTAAATTAACAAATTCATTTTGTTCTTTTTGACTAAAACGATATTCTTCTAAACGATTAAGAAGTTTATAATCGTTATATTGATAAATCTTAAGTTGATTCATTTCATCTTGGTTTGGCAAACCTAAAGGGTATTTTTCATTTATCTTTTTTAGTTCATCTTCAATTTGAGATAATTCTTTTTGTTTATTAAGATATTGATTTATTTTTTCATTAACTACTTTACGATTATAAATCCAATCTCTTTTTTTGGATAGATCACTAATTTCTTTTTCGATATTTTTATAGTCACTATATTTTTCATCGATAATATTTCTTAGAATGTTCAAGTTATCAATGTTTTTTTTAATCTCAAAAATTTTATCATCAATCTCTTTGATTTTAGATTTAGTACTACTACGATTATCTTTTCTATTAATAGATTTTAGAGTTGAATCAATCTTAGTGATAATATCATCATAATTTTCACAGTCTGAATTAACTAAGCCGTTTAATTTTTGAGAAATTGAAGTAGTGTTTTCAAAACTTAAATTGCTACTTGAAATAAATAATGTTTTATTAAAAGAGTCTGAATCAATTTCAAATATTTTCTCTCCAATTTTAGTTGGATCCCATTTTAAATTATTACCATGTTCATCAGAAACAATGGCGACATCCTTAGTAGGGGATTTCTTATCGAAAATTCGATTAATAGTAATTATTTTTTGTTGGTATTCTAAAGTTAAGGAACCTCCAAAAGTTTTTCCGTTAAACGGATAATAATGAGCACGATCACTTAAAATTTTACTGGTGTTTTTATCTAAGCCAAAAAGCATAGCTTTAATAAATGCTGCGATTGTGGTTTTACCAAAACCATTTTCTTCACAACAATTTGTAATATTATTATTTAAGTCAATTTTATAATCTGAAAATTTTCCGAAATTTTTTATGTTCGCGGATATTAATCTCATAAATCAATCTCCTCTCCATCTAATAATTTCAAGCAATCAGACAAAATTTCGTTCTTGGTATCTTCGTCAAAATCTCTTTTTAAGATTTCTCGAATTACTTCTCCTCTTAAGGAAATGTCATTTTCATAATCCTGATATTTAACTTTTTTAATGACATTCATTTTAATTTCTGAATATAGAAAATTTTCTTTTATTTCTTCTTTAACTAGTAATTCTAAATTAGTAAAATCATAGTCAACTTTTCCCTTTATAATCAATTGAATTATTGCATCAGAGTGAAGTGAATTTATTTTTTTCTTCACTAGGATATAAGCTTCATATTCACTTTTAGTTGAGGAAATATCTAATTCTACTTTATAGATTTCTCTCTTGGCAAACTTTTTAAATGTATAGGTTTTAGCTTCAGTATCAATTTCAATAAAACCCTTTTCACCCGTTTCGTCAAAACCTCGACCTTGTAAACAACCCGGATAAGCATATATGGTTCGATTATCAAGAGCATTTTGACTATAAGAGTGAATATGACCAAGAGCAATGTAATCAATAAATTTATCTTTAAATTTATCAATTTTAATATCGTATTTTGGATTAGATATAGAATTTACGATTTGCCCATGAATCATGACAATATTAAAGTTATTCTTATTTAGATTTAGTGAAGTATATAGTGAAGTTAAATTAGAATCATCTAATTCGATGCCGGAAATAACTACATTATCGTAAATATATTCCTTCCAATCGTTATTAAATAATTTTAAATTTGAAATATCAGTGCGATTAATTAAACTTTTAATATCGTGATTACCACGCAAGTATAAGAAATCAATATCAGCATTATTTGAAATAATGTCATAGAAAAATTCTTTATCGGATTTATTAACTTTATCATTATCAAAAATATCGCCTGCTAAAAGAATTACTTTAATACTATTATTTTTTGCATAATCTACCAAAGATTGAAAAGATTTTAATAATTCGATTTTTCTAATTTTTCTAACATTTTCTGGTAGTTCTTTAAAAGAACTACCGATGTGAAGATCTGCAGTATGGATTATTTTCATTGCTTTCCTCCCTACATAATTTATTATTTATTTCAAATAACTAATTCGTTTTATATTAAATAGTTTATCACAAAATTTTATGGAGATAATTATAAAATACTTAATAAAAATATTTTTAAAGTTATAAATCCGTCATCAGTAATTGTCGTCAATCTGATTTAATGTATCAAACAAGGTCCTAGAAAAATGAAATATCTGCATTTCTTAAAACCGATTTTCCTTTAAAAACTCATATATTCCAGGTATTGAATTCTATAAAAAACAAACTGATACGATACATTGTATCAATCTGGTTTTTAACAAGACAAAAGAATATTATTTTGATACAATGCTACAAATAAATGCGAATGGTTAGACACAAAATCATATTTAAACAAAAATAGATATTTTACTTTTATTTTGTTGAAGAAGCACTTTATCGTTTTAATGCGTTTATCAATTGGGGCAAGCTTAATAGAATCAATCAAAATGATAAGTATGAATTTGTTTCTTCTGAAGTTTTAATAAAATATTTAATATCAATTACTTTTACACCTTTAAAACGATTTCTTTCATCACTTTTATCCTGAAATGAAGTAATTACTATAATATTTTTATGTTTGAAAACAAAAAACTTGGTGTATAATATAACTTTTTTGGTCTGATTACTTGAAACTTATTCCATAAAGTGATAACATAATAAATAAAAAAGAGGTGTAATATGCTTAAAAAAGATTTAATAGTCAGACAAGATTATTTAGATTATATCCGGCCGTTTATTAATGTCAATATGGTAAAAATAATTGTCGGTGTAAGAAGAAGTGGTAAATCTTATATTTTGGATATGCTAGGAGATGAATTACTAAAAAATGGTGTAGATATTAGTCATATCATTTATAGGTTATTCACTAGTGTAGAAGTTGAAGATGGTTATTCCAAAAAAGATATGTTTAAAGAACTTAAAAATCAAATGCAAGACGAAAAAAGATATTATCTTTTACTAGATGAAGTGCAAGAAGTTGAGGAATGGGAACAAGCGATAAACTCATTATTTGAAACTTGTAATGTTGATATTTATGTGACTGGTTCAAATTCTAAATTGACTAGTGAGCATATTTCATCTTATCTGTCTGGACGCTATATTCTTGTACCTGCATATACACTTTCATTTAAAGAGTATCTTAAATTTAAAGAAATAGGCAATGATGACTTGGACGAAGCATATAGAGAATATACTAAGTTTGGCGGTTTTCCATTAATCGCTATCTCTAAACTGAATCTTCAAAAAACATATCAAATTGTGGATGATTTATATCACTCCATAATAACAAAAGATGTTTTGAGTAATCATCCTATAAAGGATATTGAAAAATTTAATAGGGTTGTCAAGTATCTAATGGACAATATGGGAAAGACATTTTCTGCAAACTCAATAGCCAAATATTTGAAAGGACAGCATAGAGAAATTTCGGTTGAGGCAGTATATAACTATATTACTTGGCTTAAAGATTCATTTATAATATATGAATGTAACAGGTATGATTTACAAGGTAAGTCTATTCTCAAAACACAAGAAAAATATTATCTTTCGGATATATCACTTCGTTTTGCTATATTTGGATATGACAAAAAAATGGACGCTTCGATACTTGAAAATATCATTTTTCTTGAACTTAAACGACGTGGATATGAAGTTTATGTCGGTAAAAATGGGGATAAAGAAATAGACTTTGTAGCAAAAAAAAGAGATGATGAAATTCAAATCCAAGCAACAGTTAGATTGCCAGATGACTCTGACAGAGAAATAAAAAACTTAAGTGCAATTAATGATTTCAATCATAAGTATGTGGTGACCACAAATCGCAACGATGTTCAAAATATCAATGGAATTAAAGTGGTACATATAGTGGATTTCTTGCTTATGGAAAATTGGTAATACAATGAGTTTTAAAAGTAGGTGCTTTTACTTAAATAATTGTAAAGATGTTACCAATGATAGAAATTTTGGCTTTGTTTAATATTTTCTGAGTTTCATTATCTCAATAGTTTCTACATCTAGACATTGGGTATCAAACTCTATAAAAAAACTGACATATTGTATCAATCTGGTTATTTCAATATGGCAAAAGAGTACCATTTTAATACAATGCATACTTTAATTTCTAATAAAGTTCTATATTCTAATCCCGTAAAAAATCTTCTAATAAAAACTGTTCTACACCTACATACAATATGCCATT
>CANQDY010000041.1 GCA_947593895.1 uncultured Bacilli bacterium | reverse complement strand
GATAATACTTATGTTATTTCAATTATACCTGTTAAGATTATTGCTTTTACTAGTTAAATTTCAACTTTATTTTACATTGTTTTTATCTAATTTTAGATTTATTAACTATAGAATTTATTGGTTAATTAAGATTTAATAATGAATAAAAAAACATTGCTAAGTTATAAACTAAGCAATGTTTTTACATCTTATAATTATTTTTTGAATTATAAGTTTTTAGGTTTTAAAACATCTTCAATCAATAAATTTTCTTTTCTAGCTTTAATCTTTGCTAAAATATCAAGAACTAGACCACTAATAGAAACTATTAAAGATAAGATAGAAATAATAATAATTATTATATTCATAATCTTAAATGCCGCTAATTTATCGTTTTTCTTTGCGGCAGCGATAATTTTTGGATCTTGTTGAGCAATAAATAGAAATACAATTAATGCAATTGTAAGAGCAATACTCACTCCAATAATAATTGAACTAGAAATCTTTTCTTCGTCATTTGAAAAATAAGAGCCCAGCATTAATAATCCACTTGGTACCACTCCGAATAACAAACCAACATATAACCACAGAACTTCAGTTTTGATATAGACATCGAAGAAGAATATCCAAACCAAAGAAACAAGTGCAAATACTAATCCAACTGAGAATAGTCCAGTCAAACGAATTTTTCTTAGTAACATTTTACTCTCCTTTCTTAATTCAGAAATACTGAATTGTATTATAGACAACTAACTGAAGAAGTTTTTTCTTCAATTAATTTTGATACTAATAATCAGTTATTATGCTAATTCATAATATGCTAATTCATAAGAAGATAATTGTAAATAAATTGATTGATTTCCATCTTTATTATTGAATTGTCGGAAATATCCATAAACTGTTACTTCGACTGCATCTTGTCCTTCTGGAATTAATGCATTTAATGCTTTATTATCTTCGTCACTGCAATAAACACTGACGATATATGTTTCTTGACCTGTAGCAAATAAATTAATGAATTGGGTACCCTTTTTTAAAGCTGCGGTAATCTTAATCATTTTACCATAAATATCTTGAACTAATTTTGCAGTTGTTTGTCCTTCTTCTTTTAATTTTGCAAGTAAAGTTTCTCCGGTAAAATCAATTGTAGTTTGTTTATATGATGATATATCATTTCCAGTTGAAACAATTCCATAACTTGAAGTTGTATCTGATTGAGGTAAATCATTAAAAGCGGTATATTTTGTCTTAATAATTACTTCATCGCCAACATTAACAATTAATTTATTGTATGAAAATACTGCTCCTGTGCTATCAGCAATAACAAATGATCCTGCTTTATCTTCGCTTGCAGCGGAAGCTACAACAATACCCTTAATGTATACTTCATGTTCGGTATCTTTATCTTCTAAGAATTTTGCTATTGTAACAACATTAGGTACATTTGCTAAAATTGTAACTTCTTTAGTAGCTTTTTTACCATTTAATTCTGCTGTAATTTCAATTTTACCTGTTACTGATGCATTACCAATAGTAACTTTTAATTTATTGCCATCGACAACAAAATTTGAATTTCCTTCAATAACTTTATAAGAAAGATTAACATTTTCAAACTCATCAGATTTAGTTGGTAATGCAATTTCACTAGAAACTAAAACTTCTGTTGGAAGAGAATTAGCAACTTTTTCTGCAGTATTAGTAACTTTAACTTCATCAGTTAATACTTTTTTTGTAATTGTAACTGCAGTAGTATCAATTGGTTGAATAT
This sequence comes from uncultured Bacilli bacterium, assembly GCA_947593895.1. Taxonomy (GTDB): domain Bacteria; phylum Bacillota_I; class Bacilli_A; order RFN20; family CAG-449; genus UBA3210. Next base: position 8,274 of record CANQDY010000041.1, on the reverse strand, counting down.
AATAGGAATTAGAATATACAACACATAATCCACGAATTGTTGCTTCATAGCCTTTAACCCAGTTTTCAACTGTCTTTTGGTTGTCATTTTCAGTCATACCATATGAAGTAGAAGTTCTTAAATAAGTTTTCATATTACCAATTTCAAAATTATAATAATAATTTGCACTATCAATATCAGAAATTGTTACACCATTAATTTCGACTAAACGATTTTGATAAATATCTAATTTGTCTTTATCTTTACTATCTTTTGCAGTCTTGAAAGCTTCTGTTGCATCAACAAATTTTGGAGTTACAGGAGTTGTAGACATTACTGAGTAAGTACAATCTTTTTCAAATTCAAGTTGGCCATTATATCTGGTGATTGTTCCAGAAACAATAATTTCATTTCCATCTTTTAAATCACTTTCATATTTTTCATTACTATCACATTTTAAGTTATATGCCATAATACCGCAGTCATCATTTTGAAGCCATAAGTATTTAACAGCGCCTGATTTAAATTCACTTTTATCAGTAATAATTCCTCTTACATTATAAATAACACCTGTTTTTGGATTTGAAAAATCATCAAATGTCGAAAATTCAAAAGCAGGAACAATTCTTTCAAATTCTTTTACTACCGATTTCTTTCCATCGGAAATTGTTGCAGTTAATGTATAATTACTATCTTTTGTGCTAACGATTGGATCATATAAAACATCAATAACCTGCATTCCATCTTTTATCTCACCGAGTTTAACTGCATCAACAACTCCATCATCAGCAACTTCTACCGTCCAAGATACTGAATACTCTTTGCTATCAATCATAACTTTTGTTACTACATCATAATCATCAGTGCTTGCAGTTTTTTGTGTTAATGTTGTATTTTTGTATAATTGCCATACATAATCCGCAGCATCATTTAATCCACTACTAGTTTTATTTCCATTACAACTTACAATACCAAATAAAGCTAAAGTTGCAACAGATAATGTTAATAAATTTTTCTTTTTCATAGTTTATATCCCTCCGTCAGTCTATGAATGTTACATCTTTCATTGAATAGATTTCAAATTGATAAGTGAGATCTCCGTTTTCTGGTTGATAAGGTTGAAGCATTCCAACAACAGTAATTGTTTTTCCCATAAAACGTTCCTCAGTTACTAATACATCGTTTTCTTTTAATACCTGAGTTCTAATAGTAATAGTATTTTGATCTTTATCTTTGCAAGTTAGTGTCATTGCACCATAAGAAGCACTACCTTCTTTTCTTGTGGTATAAACATCAACAACTGTTAAGTTTTCCATTCTAGCATTCGCAAATAATGATTCTTCAGTTCTATTTGAATAATCATCATATGTAATGGTTACTGGATTAGTTGGATAAATTTGTTCATCAACTCTAAATGATTCATCATCAGCAACACCAAAGAATCCAGGATTTTTAATGCCCGAAATTTGATAATACGCACCTGATTCATAATATTGTAAAGTACCAACAATACAGAATTTTGCACCTACAACTGCATTAGTTAATTCGCCACCAACACCAAGATAAACTTGAATACCATATGTGTGTCCTGTTTCAGGATCATCTTCTTGAAGATAAACTGATGACCCTGCGATACGATAAATCGTACCTGTAACTCTTATGGCTGTATCTTTAAATTCAGCTAAACGATCAACTGTTTCCATTTGACCGGTTTCTTCGTTTAATTGAGTTTTTTCTCTTAAATAACTTAATGTTACTTCTTGAGCAGCACCATAGTAGAAATTAGGATCTTTTAATGCGCTGTTCCAAACCTTTACTTTATTTGTACTTACATAAGTAATTGCTTCATCAATTATCTTACCATAACGATAAGACATATCATTTTTAGAATACGCTAATCCATTTTGCATTAATTCTAAATTAAGTAAACGATAATCATGATATTTTTCATCTTCTGAATTATCATTTTTATACCAAACCCAAACTAAGTATCTAGCACCTGTTGAATCAAGTTGCCATGTATTATTTAAAGGTTCTGATTCAATAATAATTGATGTTGCTGATTCCAATGCTTCATGAGTAAATTTTGCAGCGGTTTTTCCCCAAGGTTGAACTTTACCAGTAGATTCAGGAGTATCAATTCCTAAATAACGAGCTTTTAATACACCATCAGTAATTCCCATCATTTCTTCACTATTTTGCTTATCGCTTGGAATTGTGAAATTAAAATGGGTGGTATCTCCATCAACAAAACGCTTAACTGTGACTTCTTGTTTTGCAGAATTAGATTCTAAATCTAGTTTTAATCTTGAAGCAAAATCACCATCTTCAGTTTTTGGTGCTTTTTCATTATTACAACCAGTTAATAATCCCGCTGTTAATAAACCTACGAAAAATAAAGAAATAAATTTTTTCATAAACTACTCCTATTCTGTCATATACTTGCATTCTTCAAGTGCGGCCTTAAATGATGCATCAATATCTTTTCCAGTTAAAACAGCATCAAGTAAATTTCCGACTTCATCACGTGCTTTTGATGAACCAACAAATGCAGGAGAAACAAAATATGAATCATTTTGTTCTGAGCAAACTTTTGCCGCTAAAGCCTGAATAGTATCTCCTTTATCCATCCACTCTTTGTATTTTTCTAAATCATAAACTGATTTTAAACTAGGTGAATAACCAGTTTTTAAGGATAAATTTGCTTGCATTTCTGGACTAGTTTCAATGTATTTTAAGAACAGCCATGAAGCACAAATTTCCTGAGCATTTCCATTATTAAATAAGCAAATATTTGGCCCTTGTTGGATTGCCTTATGAGTCTTGCCTTTAACAACTGGAGTTCTAACTACACCAATATTAAATGGATAATTTCCTTCTGAATCCTTTTCAGGTAATTGATAAGTTGATCCACCAGAAGATCCAATACATAAATAGCAACACCCCTTATTATCTAAATCTGCAGCAGATGTAAATAATGAGGAAGTATATGTTCCAGTCAATCCTTTTGTTGTAAATAAACCAGATTGATATTTATCTTTTAATTCATTTAACCAATCTTTATTCTCTTTATTATTAAATACAAAGTAGTTATTTGGATCATTAGTTGTATAGCCAGATTCTAATTGTTCACACATTGTAATGAACCAGTTACTACTTGAATCATATCCAAGTGGAAAACAATCAGGATCTATTTTTTTAATTTCTCTACATACATCCCACATTTCATCCCATGTAGTTGGAACATTTAATTTATTCTTATCAAAGAAATCTTTGTTATAATATAAGACCTCTGTCGATTTAGCAAAGGGTAATGAATACATTAAGTCATCACCAAAGATTTTACCTTCTTTATAATATGCATCGATAATATCTGATTTTTGATCATCAGTCATACCAAATTTATAAGTAAATTGATTACCTTCTGCATCAGTTGCCTGATATTCTTTAGTATCATCCATAAATTGATCTAATGTTACAACGACATTAGAACGATTATATAATGCAATATGATCTGGGTAGCAGAAAGATAAACTAGGAAGATTCTTTACTGTAATATCATTGACAATTTTATCACGAACAGCATCATAGTCACCAATATATTGATCATCAATATGAATATTAGGGAATAATTTGTTAAATGGTTTAACAATATAATCACGAATAAACTCTTGGTTATTTTGGCCCCAAGCATGATAAAAAGTAATGGTGACTTCACTTCCATCATAGCCATTTTCAGGCATTACAAACGGCGGTATGTTCTTTTTAGAACCACAGCCCACTAATGTACTAAGTACAAGTATTGGTAATGTCAAAGCACTTATTAATTTCTTTTTCATAAATTCACTTTCTTTATCTATTAAATTGCATATTCGCATTCATCAATTGCATCAGCAAACGCTTCATCAATTGTTTTTTGTTCAGTTACAACTGCTTCAAGTAAGGAACCAACCTCATCTCTGGCTGTTGATGATCCAACAAACGCCGGAGAAGTATAATATGCTTCTTCTTGTTCTAAACAGACTTTAGCTGATAATGCAGCGATATTTGCTCCACCATCTGCTTTTTCAATTGCAGCTTTATAAACTGGATTATCAGATACAGATTTTAATACTGGTACATAGCCAGAAACTAATCCGAATTCAGCTTGTAATTCAACACATGTTGTAATGTATTTTAAGAACAACCATGAAGCACAAACTTTTTGAGGATTATCATTTTTGAAAATACAAATATCTGGTCCTTGAGAAATAACTTTTGGTTTATTTGGATTAATTTGTGGAATAGAAGCAATACCTACTTCAAATGGATAATTTCCTTCTGCATCCTTTTCAGGACGTTGATGTGTTGCACCGGCAGATGAGCCAATTGACATATAAGATTTAGTTGCATCTTGTGTGGCTGTTTCAGTAAAAATTGAAGAAGTATAAGTTCCTAATAATCCTTGAGTTGTAAAATATCCCGCTTTATATTTTTCTTTCAAATCAATTAACCAATCCTTATTCTTTTTGTTATTGAATAAGAAGTGGTTACCAACTGCTGAAGTATAAGGTGATTCCATTTGTTCACACATTGTAATGAACCAGTTATTCGCTGAGTCATATCCAAGCGGAGTTGAAGATGGATCAATTTCCTTAATTCTTGCGCATAATGTCCACATTTCATCCCATGTAGTAGGAACATTTAATTTATTGTTTTCAAAGAACGTTTTGTTATAGTATAAAACCTCTGTTGATTTTGAATATGGTAAAGAATACATTAAATCATCACCATATGCTTTACCTGTGTCATAGTAACCTTTGATAAAGTCATCCTTTTGTTCTTTAGTTAAACCAAATGTGTATTTAACTTTTTCTCCAGCAGCATTAGTTGTTTCATATTCTTTTGTATCATCAATGAATTGGTCTAATGTAACAACTGCATGTGCTTTGTTATATAAAGCAACATGATCTGGGTAAGAATATGCCATGTTTGGTTGAGCACCAACAGAAATTTGTTCTTTAATCTTATCTCTTACGTTATCATAGTTACCAATTTGTTCATGCTCGACATGAATATTTGGGAATGTTTTGTTAAATTCGGCAATGTATTTGTCTAATGTTGAACGAAGTGGTGCACTAGTGGTATCACCCATTGTGTGATAGAAAGTAATAGTAACTTCACTTCCATCATAGCCACCTTCAGGTATAACGAAGTTTGTTAATCCTGTTGTTGCTTTGTTACATCCTGATAATGTTGCAAGTGTTGCTAAAGCAACTAAGCAACCAATAAAACTTTTTCTTTTCATTTTTTATTTCCTTCCTTTTTTAATGAATTTATTAACCTTTAATACCACTTCTGGATACACCCTTCATGATATATTTTCTTAAGAATAAGAATACTATGAATAACGGGGCCGACACAATTGCGACCGCAGCCATTTGAACTGGGTAATCTGATGTACCATCTGCCGCAGTAAATGCATTTCTTAATCCGTTAGTTATCAATTTATGTGCATCATCATTTGCAACTAAGTTTGGCCATACATAGGTATTCCAAGCACCCATCATCTTAAGAATTGTAATTGAGATTAATGTTGGTAGAGCAAGTGGAACCATAACCTTTAATAAATATTTAAAATCACTTGTTCCATCAACCTTTGCTGCTAAATATAGCTCGTTTGGAATTTGTAAGAAATTTTGTCTTAATAAGTAAATATAGAATACACTTACTAAGAAAGGAATAATCATTGCGGAGAATGTATTTTGCCAACCTAATGCATAAATTGTTGAATAGTTTGTAATAGTAAACAATTCACCAGGAATCATCATTGTAGCAAGTAATACTGCAAATACTGCGTTCTTACCTTTGAAGTCAAGTCTAGCAAATGCAAACGCAGATAAAACTGTAATAATCAAAGATAATACTGTTGAAATAAGTCCAACATAAACAGTGTGTAAGAATAAATCGCCTAAGGAAGCGGCTTTATATGCTTCATAATAGTTAGCCCAATCGAGTTTATTTGGGAAGAATGAAGGTTTTGTCCACTTATATTCTTCAATTGTTTTTAATGAAGAGTTAAGCATCCAATAGAATGGGAATAAGACAATAATAGCAATAAAAATTAAAAATATGTAAACGCCAACAGTCGCGGCAATCTTACCAATTTTTTGAGATCTTTTAATTTTCTTAACGTCTAATTCTTCTTGACTTACTTCTATTTTTACAATTTCAACCGAATCATTTTCTGGAGCAATATTTTCCGAATCAACTTTTTCAGTCATTTTATTTTCTTCTTTATCCATACTGCCCTCCTATTAATAGTGAACTTTCTTTTTGCTGACATACATATTCAACATCGTAACTATAAAGATAATCACGAATAAAATTAATGCAGCTGCCGAAGCACGGCCATAGTTGTTATTTGATAATGAGTCATAAATAAATCCAACGATTGTATTTAATACACGTGGATTTCCCGCCGGACCCATTGTATTACCGAATACACCAACAATACTTGTATATTCTTTAAATCCTCCAATAAATCCGGTGATAACTACATAAGCAATCATCGGAGATAGTAATGGAACTGTAATTCTCCATAAGATTCTGCTTCTTGAAGCACCATCAATCTTCGCAGCATCATAATATTGTTTATTAATACTTTGTAATCCACCAAGAAGAATTAAAATCTTGAATGGTAATGCATTCCAAACAATATAAATAATCATAACCATCATATTAGCCCAATAGTTACTTCCGGCATTAATCCAGTTAATTCCTTTACCACCAAATAATTGAATAATATTATTGATAATACCCCAAGTAATCGCACTATCACCATTTGGTGTAAGTCCAACGATATTGAACATCATTGCAAATACCATACCAATAGCAATCGAGTTAGTTACATAAGGTAAGAAATAAATTGTCTGTAATGCACGATTTAAAACTTTAATTGAATTTAACGCTACTGAGATAAGAAGCGCTAATATCGTTGAAACTGGAACAGTAATTATACATAATAAACAAGTGTTTTTCAAACAGGTAACAAATCCTTTATATTGTATAACTTTTATAAAGTTTTCTATTCCTAAGGAATATGTTTCACCACCAGCACTTCCAAGTGAAGTATATCCATTTGAAAATGCCATATATAAAGTATTAATAATTGGCCAGAAAGTAAATATAGCTAACATGATCAAGGCTGGAGCTAAATATAACCAACCCTTCCATTGTGTTTTACCATCAACCATATTTATTTATCCTCGCTTTCAGCAACTTTCTTTTTTATTGGAGCTTTCTTAACGGGTTCTTTAATTTCTTCTGGTTTATCTTCCTCAACGTTAATTCTCATTTCAGTTTCTGCATTAAATAAGAAAATCTTGTTCGGTTTAATCGAGAAATGAATATTTCCATTATCGTTATGTAGAACTGTATCAGAGTCAATAATAGAACGAATAATTGGTTGTTCACCTTGTTTAGCATCAGATAAACCTACCGATGCATCATTTGTTGATACGATTGATTTATCTCTACCCATAACTTCAATGTTTCTAATCTTACATGTTAATTCACCTTTTGGATTAACAATAAATCCCTCCGGTCTAATACCGACATAGATATCTTGATCATCATATTTACAATCCATAATTTTTTCTTTACCAATATAGACTGCATGATTTTTAATACATCCACAGAATACGTTGATTGGTGGAGTACCTAAGAATTTTGCAACAAATAGATTGACAGGATTGTCATATACTCTTTGTGGTTCATCGATTTGTTGAACTTCACCAAGTTTCATAACTACGATTAAATCAGAAATGCTCATTGCTTCTTCTTGGTCGTGAGTAACAAAAATTGTTGTAACTCCCGTTTCTCTTTGAATTCTCTTAATTTCTTCACGAGTTTGTAATCTTAATCTTGCATCAAGGTTTGACAATGGTTCATCAAGTAAAAGTACTCTTGGTTTTTTTACTAAAGCTCTAGCAATGGCAACACGTTGTTGTTGACCACCTGACAATTCACTAGGCTTACGATCAAGATGATTTTCTAATTGAACTAACTTTGCAGCGTTTAAAACTCTTTCCATCATCTCAACTTTAGGTGTGTGTTGGTTTTGAAGTGGGAACATGATGTTTTGTTTAACAGTCATGTGAGGATATAATGCATAGTTTTGGAAAACTAAGCCAACTCCTCTTTTTTCTGGTGCTAAATCAGTTACATCTTCCTCACCCAAGAAGATTTTTCCTGATGTTGGTTTTTGTAATCCCGAAAGCATGTAAAGCGTTGTCGATTTACCACATCCAGAAG
>CANQDY010000040.1 GCA_947593895.1 uncultured Bacilli bacterium | reverse complement strand
ACCTTTCTTTCATATTAAAATTTGTTTTACTTAATTGATGCATAAAATGTTTTACATCTTTGTTATTTTATCACATATCTGTATTGGTGTAAGATTAGTCGTATCTATTTTTATTTGTTTATAAATATCTGAAAACATACTTCAGCTTTCCTAAAAAATAAAAAGAGCTGGCTTCGGTGAAGTCCAAAGACCATCACCCACTGTTACACCAACCCAATGATCTATACTCTTATTATAGTATTTATCGCAAAAAGTCAAGACATATAATCTTTTCTCTTTAATTTATTATATGTAAAAAAATTATATTTATACATTTATTTTAATCTATCAGTAATTGTTCAATAATAACCATATGTTTTATCATTAATCTTTCTTATTTAACTTGATAATTTATATTTATTATTTTATAAAACTAAATAAATAATAAAGCAAAAAAAAAGACTGACACCATTGCAAACTTGTTTGCATTAGTATCAATCTGGTTCTTTCAATATGGTGGACCAGAGGAGAATTGAACTCCTGTCCGAAATAAGTTTTGTATAACCCACTACAGTTTAGTCAACTAATCGGGTTCATTAAAAGTAAGACTAATTGACGAATCAACTCTTAACTATCCTATGAATTTTTCATCTATATCTTATAGAAATCGATACAGCTTATCCACTTTATATTACACCATATCTTAACCAAGTGGACAAATTAAGTATGATGCCTACGATTCCAAATTAGGAACTAACTGAGAGGCTTAACTAGCAAGCTGCGTAGGATAATGTGTTTCTGTTGCCAGATATTTTTTTGTGGTCTTTGACGCGACCAACCGACTGCGTTTTATACTTAACCTACCCCGTCGAAACCGGAACTAGCCCAAGTGGTATTAATATATCATAATTTATTATATGTTACAAGTGGTAAAATATTTTATTCTTCAAAATAAATAAAGAAAATATCGCTTAAATATGATAAAATTTTATAAATGAATTAGGAGAGGGTTATGCAAAATTATTTAGATTTATGCAAGCATGTTTTGGAAAATGGTTCTATAAAAAAGGATCGAACTGGAACTGGAACAATTTCTATATTTGGATATCAATTACGATGTGATTTATCAAAGGGTTTTCCATTATTAACAACAAAAAAGGTTTATTATAAAGCTGTTCTTGGTGAATTATTATGGTTTATATCAGGAAGCACTAATATTAGACCATTAGTTTTACAAAATATTAGAATTTGGAATGAATGGCCTTATGAAGCTTATAAAAAAAGTAATGATTATAAAAATGAAACTATGGAGGAATTTATTAATAAAATTAAAGAAGATGATAGTTTTGCAAATAAATATGGTAATTTAGGTCCGGTTTATGGAAAGCAATGGAGGGATTTCTTTGGTGTTGATCAACTTTTGCAAGTTGAAAAATCAATTAAAGAAAATCCATTTTCCAGAAGACATATTATTTGTGCATGGAACCCGGCTCAAATTGATCAGATGGCTTTACCTCCATGTCATGCTTTTGTTCAATTTTATGTATCAGGAGATGGCAAAAAGTTATCTTGTCAACTTTATCAAAGAAGTGCAGATTTATTCTTAGGAGTACCATTTAATATTGCTTCTTATGCAACTTTATTAATTATGATGGCCCATGTTTGCAATTTAGAACCAGGTGATTTTGTTCATACCTTTGGTGATGTTCATATTTATACTAATCATATTGAACAAATTAAAACTCAATTAGAAAGAACACCTCGCCCTTTACCAAAATTAATAATAAAAAGAAAAGTTAATTCAATATTAGATTTCAAATATGATGATTTTGAAATTGTTGGTTATAATCCATATCCAAAAATTGAAGGAAAGGTTTCAGTATAAGATGTTAAAGATTATTGTAGCTCACGATAAGAATCATTTAATTGGTAATGGAAGTCAAATTCCTTGGCATATAAAGGAAGATTTTAAGCATTATAAAGAAACAACAATGGGGCATATCTTGATTATGGGAACAGTTACATTTGAGTCAATTGGTAAACCTTTACCAGGTAGAAAAACAATTGTTTTAAATTATGATAAAGATTATGATGCTCAAGGGTGTGAAGTATGTACTGATTATATGGAACTAGTAAATCGTTATCAAAATTCTGAAGAAGTAGTTTATGTATGTGGGGGAGCATCAATTTATAAATTATTTCTCCCATATTGTGATGAATTAATTATTTCAGTTATTTATGGTGATTATTATGGAAATATTTATTTCCCTGAGTATGAAGATTTATTTGAGCCATACAAAGAAGTTGAAAAAGAACAATTTAAAATTATCTATTATCATAAGAAAAGTAATTAATTTGATTTTTAATAATAGTTATGATATATTTTCTTAAACAAAGAGAGGTTTATTTATGAGTAAAATTGCAATATTAACCGATAGTAATTCAGGACTTACTATTGAAGAAGCAAAAAAATATGGAATATTTGTGGTTCCGATGCCTTTTATTATTGATGGCGAAGAATATTATGAAGAAATATCACTTTCTCAAGATGAGTTTTATAAAAAATTAGCGGGTAAGGCTAATATTTCTACTTCACAACCTTCAACTTATAGTTTAATGGAATGCTGGGATAATTTATTAAAAGATTATGATGAAATTATTTTTATTCCAATGTCAAGTGGACTATCCGCAACAATGCAAACTGCGACAAATTTATCAAAGGATGATAAGTATTTAAACAAAGTTCATGTTGTTGACAACCAAAGAATTTCTATTACTCAAAAATCAAGCTGCTTTGAAGCTAAATATTTAGTAGATCAAGGAAAATCAAGCCAGGAAGTAGTTGATTATTTGATGAAAACTAAAATGCAATCAAGTATCTATATTATGGTTGATACTTTGTATTACTTAAAAAAAGGTGGAAGAGTTACTCCTGCTGCTGCTGCATTAGGCACATTATTAAATATAAAACCAGTATTACAAATTCAAGGTGAAAAGCTTGATTCATATTGTAAAGTTTTATCGGTAAGGGTTGCAAGAATTAAAATGATTCAAGCAATTAAAAACGATTTAGAGATGAGATTCAAGGAAGATTATGAAAATGGACGAATGATTTTATCAATTGCTCATACTCAAAATTATGAAGCTGCGATGGATTTTAAAAATCAAATATTAGAATCAATACCAAATATTAAAGTTACATTTGTTGATCCATTAAGTTTGAGCGTTTCTTGTCATATCGGTCCAGGTTCTTTAGCAGTTGGTACTATGCCAAATATTGATAATTGCATTAAATAGTTTTTCAATATTTATGTTTTATTTTATATGATTTTAAGTAAACACTTTCATTATTTTTAAATGTCAAAATTATTGAATAGTAATCAATAATGGTTAAAATAATTTTGAAAAGAAAGAGGTGTTTTTGGATGAATTTTGTATTTATTTCTCCTGAATTTCCAAAGAATTTCTTCAATTTTTGTAAAGAATTAAAAAATCGTGGAGTTAATGTTTTAGGAGTTGGTAGCAATTTTTATGATAATTTACCTGATGAACTAAAGGATAGTTTAACTGATTATTATCGTGTTAATAATATGGAATGGTATGATGATGTTTATAGAGCGGTTGCTTATTTTGCATCAAAATATGGGAAAATTGATTATATTGAATCAAATAATGAATATTGGTTGGAACTTGATGCTCATCTGAGAACTGATTTTAATGTAAATACGGGCAAAAAAGATGATGAAATTAATTTCTTTAAATCTAAAGAAGCAATGAAGATTTGCTATAAAAAGGCGAAAGTACAAACCGCACGTTATCATATTCCTTCAACTTTGGAAAAAGGAATTGAATTTATTAAAAAGGTTGGGTTTCCAGTTATTGTAAAACCAGATAATGGTGTTGGTGCTTATCATACTTATAAAATAAATAATATGGAAGAACTTGAAAGATTCTATAATCATGATTTTCCATCAATTAAATATATTATGGAAGAATATATTGATGGAGATTTGATTAGTTTTGATGGAATTGTAAATAAAAATAATGAACCGATATTTTTTTCTAATGAAGTGTTTCCAACACCAATTATGGAAGTTGTAAATCGAGTTAGTGATGTTTTTTATTATTGTAATAATACCTGTCCTAAAGATTTAGAAAATGTAGGTAGAAGAGTTTTAAAAGCATTTGATGCAAAAGATCGTTATTTTCATTTAGAATTCTTTAGATTAAAAAATGATAAAGCTGGGTTAGGCAAAAAAGGCGATATTATTGGATTAGAAGTAAATATGAGAAGCCCAGGAGGATATACTCCAGATATGATTAATTACGCACATAGTGTTTCAACATATCGAATTTGGGCTGATGCTATAGTTTATAATAATACTGATGAAAATCAATCTTTGCCACAATATTATTGTGGATATTATGGAAGAAGACCACAAAATAATTATTTACATTCTGCAGAAGATATTTATCGGCGTTTTGGTGATAAGATTGTTAATCATGATTATAACGCTGACATTATTGCAGGAGCGATGGGCAAAGAGTTCTTCTTTATCAGAACTGATTCTTATGATGAATTGATGGCATTTAATGTCTTCTGTAGTCAATAAATATAAATAAAAAACTTTCAATACTAAACACTATTAAATTATAAAATTAAGAATAGTATGGAAAGATTTTTTTATTTGTTTAAGAAATTACAATTAACATTGAAATATAGATAAGAAAAAAGAAATAATGTTGATAATTATATCTTAGGTTTATAAATAAAATTACCTTTAATTATTAACTTTTTATAAACTAATAAGTCAGATCATTATGAGAATAAATAGCACGAGTTATGGTTTAGACATATGATTAAATAATCTAAAATAATATCTAAATCAACTAAAAAATTTTGATATAAAGACGAATATTATTTTAATCTTAATTAATGTTATTTAATAGAAAAATCAAAGGCTTCAGGAAGGAGAAATCTCCATTGAAGTTCGTTATGATCATAGTCTTCATCAACACGAACTAATAATTTTTCTTGAGGATAGATCTTATATAGATACATTGAATAAATATCAACAAAGTCAGTAATTGCTCTTTCTAAAAATGAACGATAGCCTCCGGATATATATAATTTAGGTAAATGTGTATTATCAATAATTAATTTATTTAAAACATCTGGCATGTAAAAGAATATTGCTGGTGAGAAAGATAAAATATATTTAAATACATTACTATATTTTAATCCAATATAAAAGCTAGCAAGTCCTCCACTTGAAGAACCTAAAATACCAACGTTATTTAGATCAACATTATAATTTGATTTTACATAATCAAATAAATCAGTCATTATAAAATCGGCAAGAGTTTCTAAGCAACCTTTGCCAAAGACTTTATTTGTTTTTAATACTTGTTTATTAATTGTGCCAAAGTTTTGAGATATTGTAAGTTCTTTATCTCTATATTTAGTGGCATTATCAATTGAAATCACTAAAAATGGAGTTTTATTTATTGAGTAGATTTGGTTTAACACTTGATCAAGTTGCCATCCTCCATAATTATCATTATCTTTGGTATAGTCATTTGTGCCTCTTTTAGAAAATAAATTTTGACCATCAAAAGCAATGATTAATTGATATTTTTCGTTTTCTCGCTTTTTTTGCTCATAAATATAGGTGTTTATTTTTTTATGGCGATAACTTAGTTTGTCGCTTTTAAATATTTTTGAATAAACTTTGCCATTCTTTATATTTGGAATAGAAATAAAATCGACATTTATACTATTTGTGGAACTTACATATTTTACACTTAAAGAAGGTGTATATTTACTTAAATAGATTGCTTCAGATTTTAATCGATAACTTTTAAATACAATTTTTTTAATTTGGTTAAGATCAAAATCAAGTGATATATTCTTGTTACCACTGCTTTCATAGGTAATATCGATTTTATTAATTAATATATCATTACCATTAAATAATAAAATATGACATTCACGATCTTTAATATAATTTTTAATTTTTAAAGTTTTATTCACTTTATTCACCTCTTAATTCAAATAAGATATCTCTTAAATTCATTGCTTTTTCAAAATCGAGTTCTTTGGCGGCTTTTTTCATTTCTTTTTCGATTTCTTTAATATATAATTCTTTTTCGCTTCGGGTCATTTTTGTATTTTTGTCAATATTAATTGTGCGATCTTTAATTTTTAATGGCTCTCTGATTTCCTTAATAATAGTCTTAGGAATAATGTGATGTTCTAAATTGTATTTTTCTTGAATGGCTCTTCTACGCATTGTTTCGTTAATTGCCTTTTGCATTGAATCAGTAATTCGATTAGCGTACATTATAACACGACCATTAACATTTCTTGCGGCTCTTCCGATAATTTGAATTAGTGATCGTTCGCTTCTTAAGAATCCTTCTTTGTCTGCATCAAAAATCGTAATTAAACTAACTTCTGGAATATCTAATCCTTCTCTTAATAAGTTAATACCTACTAAAATATCGTATTTACCTTTTCGTAATTGATATATAATTTGAGTTCTTTCAAGTGTCTTAGTTTCGTTGTGTAAATAACTGACTTTATAACCTCTTTCTTTTAGAAAATTAGTTAAATTTTCAGCATCTTTAATTGTTAGAGTAACTACCATTACTCTTTCGTTTCTTTTTAAAACTTCATCAATTTCACTGATTAAATCAATAACTGGATTAAGAACATCTTTTACCTCAATAAGAGGATCAATTAATCCGGTTGGACGGATAATTTGCTGAATATATTGACCTTGTGTTTTATCAAGTTCATAATCTCCTGGTGTTGCTGAAGTACAAATTACTTGATGAATTTTATTTTCAAATTCTTCAAAATTTAAAGGTCTATTATCTAATGCAGATGGTAAGCGAAAGCCATAATCAACAAGCGTTTGCTTTCTTGATCGATCACCATTAAACATTCCTCTTACTTGAGGAAAAGAAACATGTGATTCATCAACTATTAACAAATAATCTTCCGGAAAATAATCAAACAAAGTATATGGAGTTGATCCGGCTGGTCGTCCATCAATATGACGAGAATAGTTTTCAATTCCTGAGCAGAATCCAAATTCTAATAATTGCTCCATATCATAGCGTGTTCTTTGCTCTAAACGTTGTTCTTCAAGTAGTTTCCCATTTTCGTGAAAATAGTTTAGACGTTCAACTAATTCGTCTTTGATTGATTCAACTGCTTTTTTTATTCTTTCTTGGCCAGAAGCATATTCATGTGCCGGATAAATTGGAAGTTCATCATAACGATGAATTAATTCACCAGTAAGTGAATCAACTTCTTCAATATTTTCAACTGTATCCCATTCATCCATAACGATTCTAATTATATGGTCTTTATTAGATGGCATACATATTTCTATAACATCGCCTCTAATACGAAAATCTCCAGAATTTAAGGTTAAATTATTCCGACTATACTGACTAGAAATTAAGCGACTGATAAATTTTTTTCGATCAATTTCATCATTAACATGAACCATAAAAACTAAGTTGCGGTATTCATTTGGATCAGATAATCCATAAATCGAAGCAACAGACGCAATAACAATGGTATCGGAACGTTCTAAAACCGAATTAATTGCTGAACAACGCATAATTTCAATTTCATCATTCATTTGGGCGTTCTTTTCAATATAAGTATCGGTTGAAGGCATATAGGCTTCCGGTTGATAAAAATCAAAATTTGAAACAAAATATTCTACTCGATTTTCCGGGAAAAGTTCTTTAAATTCAGAATAAAGTTGACCCGCTAAAGTTTTATTATGAACTAATACTAAAGTTGGCTTATTAATTTTTTCAATTACATTTCCAACAGTAAAAGTTTTTCCAGTTCCGGTTGCTCCTAAAAGAACTTGAAATTTTTTATTTTCTTTAATTCCATTAACTAATTCTTCAATTGCTTCTGGTTGATCTCCGGTTGGCTTATAAGGGGCTACTAATTTAAATTTTCTTTGAACCATATTTTTCTTTTACCTGCTCAATAACGTGATTATAATTTTTATCATGAATATCATAGACTAGTCCTTGCAATAAATCAGCGCTATTTTTATCGTAAATATGTTCTTCATTTTCAATTCCATATTTAATTTGAAATGCTTTTAAAGCTTGGTCAAAACTATTATAATTTGCTCCCATTAAAAAATTGATTTTTTCTTTGATGAAGATACGTTGAGATGAGGATAAATAATCATTATTATTAACCCCATCAACATAACTAACATAAACATTTGTACCTAAATTAATAGTGAAATTGTCATAGATTTTATCTGCTAAAATTTCTGCTATTTTATTAGTATAAATTCCTTTAGTTTCTTTAATATTATATTTTGCCGCTAAAGCTTTTATTGCTACTTCAAAATCATTATAAGAAGAATAGAGCAACATATTAATTCTTTTTAAAATTAATTCTTTATCTTCCAGCGATAGTTGATCATTTGAATTTACTCCATCAATATATTTTTGATATAGATTGTAATCAATATATTCTTCTCCTAAGAAAACTTCTGGTACAATTCCTCTTTTATTAATGCAAGCTTTTGATGGAGAACAAACTTTTGCAAAAGTATAACGAATTAATGAACCATCGCCAAATAATGAGATAAAACTTTGGGCTATCCCCTTTCCATAACTTACTTGACCGACAATATGAGTTTTATCTTTGGTAAATTTGCTATCTCTTAAACCAACCGCAAAAGATTCTCCTGCACTTGCAGTATTACTATCAACAATAACAGTAATATCATTGATTCTATCTGTATATTGAACATTAATTTTATTATTGTTTAGTGCTTCATATCTTCCATCAGCATATAAGTAATAGGTGGTTACTTCTCCTTTTGGAATAAATAAACCTAATGTTTCAACACAGTTATCAACATAGCCACCACCATTACCTCTTAAATCTAAAATTAGGTGATCTAATGTATCATCTTTGTTAACAAAAATTTGATTTTCAAAAATATCTTTAAGTTCGTTTTGTGGAGTTGTTTCTCCCATTCCTTTATCACCTAAAAACGAAGAGATAGTGATATAAGCTTCAGAATAGCCATCAACATTTGTAAACTCTCTAAGTTTGACTTTATCAACATTATAGGCTCCGCGAGTTACAACAATTGGTTCTTTAATTTCCTGATAAACTCCGGTTGCATCCTTACGTTTTATATAAATTTCAACTTTGCTTTGGTCATCGCCTAAAAAAATATTACTCCATTTATCGGAAGTATAATTTTTAATTATATAGTCATTACCATAGGTGCCGTCATTATTAATATTTCTAACTCGAGTAATGATGTCCTGCTCTTTTAATCCTGCAGTTTCTGCGGGACTATTTTTCATTATTTCCTTTACATAAACTTCGCCATAATAAGCGGTTCTTGAAAAGCCAAGACCAACTCCACTTGAAGAGTAATCCTGAGTTTCACCATTAGCCATAGAGGTATAATAAGTAAAAGGATCATCGAAAGATTCAGTTAATCCGTAAATCATTCCATCTAACAAATCCCTCTCTGTGACCTCAATATAATAATGTTGTTTTAAAAATTCATAAATATTACTGATATTTGATATATTTGAGTTGTTATTACTGATATTCATATTGCAACCAGTTAAAGTGATTGATAAACCAATTAGGCCAACAACTAGTATTTTATTTTTTTTCATTATAATCCTCCTGACTATCGTCTATTACCATTTTTAGTATTCCATTTTCATTGATAATATTATATTTTGCTAATATATGAGTGCCAGCTTCAAAATTAGCTAAAATATCAAGGTGATAGATATTAGTATTAATTAGGTAATATTTTTTACCATCTATTTCTTTAATTTTCGCTTTATTTTTCATTGAGTTATTAAAAAAATAAATCATTTTATCCCTTACAAAGCGATATCTTTTTTTGATTGAATAATTAATATATTTATCATAATCTCCTTTGCTAGATAATTTAAAATCAACATTCGTGGAGAAATCTTCAATGATTGGTAGATATTGATTATCAACTAAATTTAGATTTTGGAAATAGCTTTCGTATTTTTCAATGAGATTTTTGTAAATTTCTTTTTTGCGTTTTTCTATATTTCTTATTAAAATTAATATGATTATTAGAATCACTAAAATAATACTTACTATAATAGTTAAAATTAATTCCTTATTCATCTTGCTTATGATCCTCTATTTTGTGATCTGAATCAAAGGAAAAACCATTTCCGTTAATTTCATGCGCTCTATGAATTGTAACAAATGCTTTTTTATCAATCGTTGATATTAAAGTTGTTAATTTTGAATATTGACTCATAGTAAAGGATATCATAACCATTTTCTTTGGCGATTTTGAATATCCTCCAGTAACATCAAGAATAGTGGTAGTTCGATCCAATTCTTTAATAACCCTTTGGTTAAGTTCTTCATATTTATCGGTAACAATTTGGGCGATAAATTCTTTAGATACTCCAACGAAGAGTTTATCAATAGTAATCGCACATACAAAAGCAGATAATATAC
>CANQDY010000039.1 GCA_947593895.1 uncultured Bacilli bacterium | reverse complement strand
GAGTATACGAATGGTTAATTAAATATGTTGGTGGAGGAGCAAATGTTTTAATTACTAATTTTGGCTATTTGTTAGTTAAAGGTGGAGTAGAAGGAGTAAAAGATCAGGGGATACTTGGCTATTTCCTTAATGTTTTTAAATATTGTTCATTTACCTTAAGCTTTACAATTATTATTTCAATTATCAGTGGTTTAGTTACTAAACCAAAGGGAAAATAATGGATATTAAGAATCAAATTCTAAATCAAATCGATTTAGATCATAATTTTGATATTTATTATCGTAAAATCAAGGTTTCTTTTGGGATAATTGATATATTGTTTTTAACTCCTTTAGTTGATTCAATTTTATTAATGGAAACGATAAAAAGTATCAGGCAAATTAGAAATAAGACATTAATTCAAGAAAAACTTACCACTCCACAAGTGAAATATGAAGAAGATGTTGATACCTTATTAAATTGCTTTTACTATGGTGAAGTCTTAATCTTTTATCGAGATCTATGTTTTCATGCTGATTGTAAAAAATTACCAGTCAGAAGTATTGATGAACCATATAGTGAAAAAGCAATTCGTGGATCTCGAGATGGTTTTAATGAAAATTTGAATACAAATATTGGATTAATTCGATTAAGAATTAAATCGTCAGAATTATGTAGTGACATTTTAACAGTATCAAAATATAGTCAAATGAATGTGTGCTTAGTGTATTTAAAAGATCAGGTGGATTTAAGAATTGTTAATGAATTAAAATGGCGAATATCATCTTTAAAAATTAATTCATTAATTATGACCGATCGAAGTCTGGAGGAAAAACTTTTTAATCAATCTAAAGTTATTTATCCTTTAGCCCGTTATACAGAGCGACCAGATGTTGCTGCGGTTCATATCATGAATGGTAAAATTGCAATTATTGTTGATACCTCATCTAGTGTATTGATAACACCGGTATGTTTATTAGATCATTTAAAACACGTTGAAGAATTTAGACAAACTCCTTTAATTGGAACATTTACTAAAATCTTAAGAATTATTGCTATTATTTTATCATTGTTTCTTTCACCGACCATTTTGGCATTATACATTGATCACGATATAAATAATATATTTACTTTAACAAGCCAATATAGAGTAGGAGATTTAGCTTTTCACATGATTGGAGCGACCATGTTACTTGAAATTTTTAGAATCGCGGTTGTTCATACTCCAACTCCTTTAGTTAGTGCGATTAGCCTAGTTTCCGCACTTGTGTTAAGTCAGGTTAGTATCGAACTTGGCATCTTTTCTAGTGAGATTCTTTTGGTAGTATCCATCAGTACCATTTGTGGATTTGCTACACCAAGTTATGAATTATCATTATCTAATAAATTAATGTCACTAATATTTATTCTTGTAGTTGCAATATTTAAAATTGAGGGATTTCTAATTTGTTTAATTGTCCTATTCTTATATTTAGTTTCAATTAGAATATTTGATATACCATATTTATATCCACTATGTCCTTTTGACTTAAAAAAATTAATGAATTTCTTTATTCGGACTAGTAGTGATGATAAAAAGAATTTATAAAAAATCATCAGATTAGTAATGATCTTTTGAGTCATAATTATCTAAGAAAGAATATCTTTTTCCACCTTTTTTATAGCCTAAAACCATATCAAGAGTAACATTGGAAGCACTTTTAAAGATGTTTTTTTCAACTTGAGAATTATTTTTAAGTAATTGTTTAATCAATTCTTTAGTGAATTTTCTTTGCGAAGCATTTTCATCAATTGCACAGCTTTCCGTAAATCGACAAGCACATTGTAAAAATTTTAAATTATGGTAATTCTTCCAACCGATTATATCTCGTTCTCTAATAAAATACATTGGTCGAATTAATTCCATTCCAGAATAATTTGTTGAATGCAATTTTGGTAGCATAGTTTGAAATGAGCCTGAATTTAATAAATTCATTAAAGTAGTTTCAATTACATCATCATAGTGATGACCAAGAGCAATTTTATTACAACCCATTTTTTTGGCAATGTTATATAAAGCACCTCTTCTCATTTTAGCGCATAAGAAGCAAGGACTTTTTGTTTGAGCGTTAGCAATTTCAAAAATATTAGTTTCAACAATTTCTGCGGAAATATTTAAAATTTTTAAATTCATTTTTATTAAATCGATATTTTTTTCGTTATATCCTGGGTTCATAACTAAGTATTTGACTTCAAAAGGAAAATCACTATGCTTATGAAGTACTTGAAAAAGTTTTCCAAGTAACATGGAATCTTTTCCCCCGGAAATACAAACGCAAATTTTATCTCCGGGTTTAATTAATTGATATTCTTTGATGGCTTTAATAAACTTTGACCAAAGTTTTGCCCGATACTTTCGAGTAATGGCTTGCTCAAAGATATCACTCCTTATAATTTCATTCATTTTTAATTCCTCTTTAATAAATCTTTGACAACTTCATTTCCAATTAATAATCCTGCGATTGCAGGGACAAATACAATGGAACCGGGACTATGTCGCCCATATTTACTACTTGCAACAACTTTAAGTGGCTCTTCTTTTGAATAGCAAAT
Organism: uncultured Bacilli bacterium; assembly: GCA_947593895.1. Lineage (GTDB taxonomy): Bacteria > Bacillota_I > Bacilli_A > RFN20 > CAG-449 > UBA3210. Next base: position 7,964 of record CANQDY010000039.1, on the reverse strand, counting down.
TTTTAATTTTTTAATACCAAGTTTTCTTACTTCATGACGTATTATTTTTGCTAAAGGACAAATCGATGTTTTATAAATATCAGTAATTTCCAGTTTTGATCCATCTAATTTATTACCAGTACCTAAACAAGAAATCAATTTGATATTTTCTTGATTACATTTTTTAATAATGGCTAATTTAGATGAAATGGTATCGATACAATCGATTACATATTGATATTTACTAAAGTCAATTTTTTCAATATCTTTGGGATAGAGAAATTGATTATAAGTTTTGACTTCACAATTTGGATTAATTTCTAAAATCATTTTCTTAGCTATATCGACTTTATTTTTTCCGATTGTCCTTTCATTTGCGATAATCTGGCGATTGATATTTGATGCAGAAACAATATCTCCATCATATAAATCAATATGAGATATCCCAGTTCTTGCTAAATTAATCAATTGTCCACCGACACCACCTAAGCCAAAAATGGCAATATGTGTTTTTTTTAATATCTCCATATTGTCTTTCCCAATTAATAATGTAGTTCTTTCAAACTTATCGTCCATTTTTATACCTCGTAATTAGTTTATCATAAAGAAAATTTTGACGATATTATTTTTGATAGGGAATTGAGAAAATTTATTTTCATATTGCTATTTACATATTTTTATGAAAAAAATAAAAAATAAAAATATATTTTAAGATATGTTGTTACAAAATCGGGCAAAATATCACAAATTTTAACACAAAATCAGTTAATATAATCTTGTATAAAAAATTATTCCAACATTGAATTAGTGAATTGTTGATTATATAATTTTGCGTAAATACCAATTTGATTTAATAATTCTTGATGACTACCACTTTCAACGATTTGACCTGAGTTTACCACTAAAATACGATTAGCGTTTTTAATAGTTGATAAACGATGTGCGACTACAATTGTCGTTCTTCCTTTTGTAAGATCATCTAAAGCTTTTTGAATTAGTATTTCTGTGGTGTTATCTAATGCAGAAGTTGCTTCATCTAATATTAAAATGGGTGGATTTTTTAAAAATACTCTGGCAATAGATAATCTTTGCTTTTGACCGCCAGATAATTTTACTCCCCGCTCACCAATTTCCGTATTAAAACCATTTGGTAAAGAGAGAATAAATTCATAGATATTGGCTCTTTTACTTGCCATAATAATTTCTTCATCAGTGGCATCAAGTTTACCATATATGATATTTTCTTTAATTGTCCCATTAAATAGAAATACATCTTGTTGAACAATTCCAATTGATTTTCTTAATGCAGTAAAACAAATATCATTGATATCAAGATTATCAATTAATATTTTTCCTTCAGTGACTTTATAAAAGTTAGGAATTAAGTGACATATTGTAGTTTTACCTCCGCCAGATTCGCCAACAAGCGCAACAACTTCACCTTTTTTAATTTCAAAAGAAATATCTTTTAAAATCATTTCACTTTCATAGGAAAAGTTGACATGATCAAATTTAATATTTCCTTGTAAAGAAATATCTTTTATCGTATCTTGATTTTCTTCTTCTACTTTTTGATCCATTATTTCCAAGAAACGTCTAAATCCAGTAGTTCCATCTTGATATTGCTCAACAAAGTTAATTAATGTTGTAAGTGGGGAAATAAATAAACTAACCGAAACGACAAATGCTAAATAATCTCCGGTAGAAAAAGCACTTGTTTTAATTGCGACAATTCCTCCTCCAACAATACAAGCAACATTAAATAGATCCATAACAAAATTTGTAGAACTTGAAAAAGCGCCCATTGCCCTATACGCTTTAGAACGACTTTTTACATATTCCTTATTACCAACTTCAAATTTTTCAATTTCTTTTTGATCATTAGTAAAGGCTTTGGTTACTCTAATTCCCGAAATACTAGATTCAAGAGAAGCATTAATTTGGGCAACATTTTTTCGATTCTCATTAAATGCATCGCGCATCTTTTTTCGCATAATTAGTGAAATGGTTACTAGAATTGGAACGCAAGTAAAGATAACTAATGATAAAATCCAGTTGATAGTTAATAAGTAGATAAATGATCCCACTACCATAATTCCACAGATGAAAAAGTTTTCTGGACCATGATGAGCAAGTTCACTGACATTTTGTAAATCATTTGTCATTCTGGACATAATTTTTCCGGTTTCATGTTCGTCATAATATGAATAAGGTAATTTTTCTAAATGGGCAAACATATCGCTTCTCATTTTTGCTTGCATTTTTACACCGATTACATGGCCATAATATTGAACAAAATATCTTAATAGCATTCTAATAAAATATAACACTAAAAGAGAAGCACCAAAAATAACAATCATTTTAACATTTTTATTTGGTACATAATCATTAAATACTTGTCTAGTTAATATTGGATAGCACATACCAATTAATGAAATCATTAATGATGCAAGCATATCTAAAGTAAACATTTTTAAATGTGGTTTATAATATGATACAAATCGCTTAAACATTATTTAAAACCTCTTTTCCACTTAATAACTTAATCTTTTGTCATTACTTTATATTTATACATTTTTTGATATATTTGTCTAATGAAATATTAATAATTTAATATAATTGTTTGATATTTATAGTATATTTAATTAATTTATTGATAAAAGTACCTTAATTAATAAATAATGGTGTTTCTCAAACTAACAAGTAAAATAACTAATCTCATCTTTGATTCAAAAAAGTCTAAAAAATGTGTAATATTCCACTATTATAAAATATTTAACTTAAATATGTTACTTATTGTTAACTAATAAGTTATGATTAGTTTGTCATTTAAAACTGGTAAAAGAACTTTGCAAAAGTGGTGCTGATAATTCGTGTGGATTATTATTTTAATTTGAGTTATTCTGAAAATGATAACTTCAAATTATCACTTTCTAGATTAAATCTATAAAAGGCTGATTCATCTGAATTATACTTTAATGGCATATATCAAGTGAACTTACTATAATTATTCTGATTATAAGAATGAAAAATAACCATCGCTTATTAAAAATAGAATCATTTTTTATTTACAAGAACTATAAAACAAGTGCCTTTTGTCAAAAAATGTATTTGGTATTTTGAAATTTAGTATTATCATATAAGCAGACCATTCAAAATAGGTATTAGAAAGAAAAGAGAATAAAAAGATGAAATATAAGATTATTATTGGTTTATCATTATTGCTTTTATTAATTGGGTGTAATGGTAAGAGTTCTACTTCATTAACTTCAGATACTATTTCATCCTCAAATACTATTTGGAGTTCTTCAGAATATTCATCTATTGAATTATCAGATTTCTCATCTTCAACAGTTAGTGAAGAGTCATCTAATACTACTTCATGTAATGATACTATTTCTTCACAAATCTCAAGTGAAGTTAGTTCTTTAGATAGTTCTTCAATACAAGATAATAATTACATTACATCAATTAAAGAATGTAAAGAAAAAGCAAAACAACTTACTAGCGAAGTTAATGATAAGAATGTTGCTGAATCAGACTTAATGGTTAATATTAAAGCTAAATTATTAGCAAGGTTTGATGCAATAACTACAAAAAGTGGATATGGAGATCGTTATAAACTCTTAGTGGTCAACTCTGAAGGATATATCTATTTAAAAGTCGATGTTAAAATTTATTCAAAATTAGAAAATAAGATCGGATGTTATTTTGATATTGTAGGTAATTTATCATTATATTGTGGTGAAGTGGAATTAACTGTTAGTGATATGCCTACTGAAATTAATCATGTAGATGATCAATATGAGAATTTATATACTAGTAAATCATTAAGACAAATCTATGATCATTTATCATCGATTTATTTAAACTGCAAAGGATGTGGATATTCTTCACTTGTTAAATTTACTGGTAAATATTTAGCCACAATGGATGATGTAGTATTACTATTTAGTGATGGTGATAATATTATTCAGGTTCATGGACCGAAAAAGTTTAAAAATGGTTTAAGTGTTGGAACAGTTTATGATATTTATGGCGCTATGAATATGTATAATTTTAAACCGGGTATTGAATATATTTATTCTAAAGTTAATACTCAAACATCAATAAATGATTATGATAAGAGTAAATTAAATACTATTGAGAATGAAAAAATTTATGCAATTAAATATGAAAATGATAAAAATAGTAATTATCCATCTTATAGTAAGCAATTTGAAGAATTAAGAATTTATAAAGGATATGCAAATGTATATCAAAAGGATTATAAGTACAATGTAGTTCTTAATGATAAATATAATAAAGGTGTTGGTTATGATACATATACAAGCGCTAAAAATGATAAAGCTTTATTTATTAAGAATGAATCTTGTGTAGGTTTAACTGATTTTACTTTCTGTCCGTTTAATGAATGTGTTTTAGAAAATGTATATATTGAAGTAGTGGTCGCACCATATTTATGGAATACAAATAAATATTGGCAAGTATATGTACTAGAAAACTCAATTTCATTAATTAGTAATGTCTAAATATAATTTCTTTTTTACTAATTAATATGGTTCTATTATTACTAAATCTTCCGCCAATAACTATAATCAGTCATTTTAACTGATTATTTCTTTGCAAGAGATTTTATTGTTTTATTTTAAATAAATTAAGATATTATATAAATTTTTTCTAGGTTTAGAAGTAACAAGTGATAAATTAAGATTGATATCATATTGAGAAGAGATTATAAATTTGGTATATTTAGGAAAAATCTTTCTTAATTCAATATGTTTTTTTAATCTAACCTTTTTAATTAAATTTACCTAAATCATAATAGAAGTTGTTTACTGATTTTTAACCAGTATATGATTAATATTGATATTTAGAGGATTAGTAAACTCAGTTTCATTATCAGTAAGGATAAAATTTGATTGTTTAAATAATAATGTTTATCTAATCTAAAAGATAGAAAAATATTTATTTTAACAAAAATTAGAAATATTATAGTTATTAAAAACATCAAAGATTCTATGTTCTAAGAAAGCAAAACTCGTGGGTTCATACATATTTTATTATAATAGGTAGGATATTTTATTCTTTTTGTTAAATTTATATTTTTTATTTCAGGAATTAAATCTTTTTTATGAGTTAACATGAGTTGTAATGGGCTTTGATGTTTTTCTAATAATAAAGGTTTGAGTAACAAACTATTCATATTAATTTTCTTTTTTCAAACTTGAGGAATTAGACTATTTTATTAAATATTGATCCGAAAATAAGTTTCTTCTCTCCTATATTTTAAAATTAAGTAATTTATTTAACTATTTTTTGAAAATGAAAGAAGAGGTATTGAAATTATGGCTTTAAAAGTGTTATTATATAGTTGCAAAATTTGATTGATAATTAATTTAATGAATTATTGATTTTTCGCTCAGATAATACGAGCATATAATTTGCAAGAAATTATATAAAATAAGGAGGAAAATTTTTATATGAAATCTTTTAAAAAGATTTTCTTGATGCTAACCTCTTTTGCAATGGTCGTTGGTACCTTGCTAATAGGGGGGGGTATTAAGAAAACGAATGCAGTAGAGGCTGCGGAAACTACTGATCCTAGTAAATGGAGTGGCGATTGGAATTTAGTTGAAGATGATAGCACTTTGACTGTTGGTGACCAATTAATTATTGCATCAAATACAAAAAACGTTGTAGCTGGTGATATAAGTAATAAAGTTATGGGAGTCGTTGAAGCAAAATTTTCAGATGATAAAAAAACAGTTGAATTGACTAAAGAAGGTGCGGTAGTATTGACACTTGGTGGTGTTAAAGATGCTTGGACTTTATCCAATTCTTCTAATAAAAATTTGGGAGCCACTGCTTCAAAGAATGTAGCTTGGGATGATGGAACAACTACTTGGAAAATTTCTATTGATAAAGAAAACAATAACAATGTAACAATTAATAATACAAAAACTACATATGGTAGATTTTTGCATAATGTAAGTTCTACAAGATTTACCACATATACAAGTGACCCTAATACATCTATGCTATTACCTCAAATATATAGGTTTGTTGTGAGTTCACATATAGTTAAATTTGTTACTAATGGTGGTAAATTATCAAATGGAGATACTACAATTAATGATGTTACAGTTTCAAAAGATTCAAAAATAGATAATCCTGGTAATTTAACACATTTAACTGATAATGATAAGAAATTTATGGGTTGGTATTATACTGATAGTGAAGGTTTATTAAAAGAGTGGAATTTTGCTACAGATAAAGTTACCTCAGATTTAACACTTACAGCTAAATGGGGATATGAAGTTACAATTAATCCTGATAATGGTAAAGCGACTGAAACAAAAACAGTTTTGGAGGGAACAAAAATTAGTGAAGTTATTCCAACTGAAGAATTAGAAAAACCTGGTTTTAAATTCGATAAATGGAAAAAAGTAATTGGAACAGAAGTTACTGATATTCTTGATGAAGATGTAGTTACTTCAAAATTAGAAATTAGAGCTATTTGGATGGAAATAACAACCCCATTAGTCTTTGTTAGTACAGAAAATGAGATTCATGATGATACAGTAGAATATTATGTTGATCAAGAATTTACTCTTTCTGCAGTTGTACAACACGCAACAGTATTAAGTTACACTTGGGAGATATCGGAAGACGAATCAGGAAATCCAGTTTTAACTAATCTAAGTGGATCTTTAAATACAAAAGATATAAAATTTAAAGCAAACAAAATTGGAGATGTAATCGTTTCTATATCTGCTTCAATTAGTGAATCTGGTAACCCATTAAAATATGACCTATATGTTAGTGTTAAAACACATCCAGTTAAGGATATTGAAACTAAATCTTGGTTGGGATTAAGTTATGTTGGTAGTTTTGATAAAAAAACAGTTGGTTTCTCTACAAATTATAGTGGACCATCTGTAAGTTCAGGAGCTAAAGACAAAGAAAAAAATATAACTGAGTTATTTGAATTGAAGAACGAATCTACAGATTTAGATATTAATAATTTCGTAGAAATTAAGTATTTTACAAATGATAAAGCTACTGCATATTATAAAAAAGGAGAAATAAGATTATACTGCCAAAATGGTAATGGATCTTCTTTAAATTTAAAAGCGCTAAATGGATATAATATAAAAAGTATTTCTATCAGTGTTTCTGGCTCTGGCTTAAGTTTTATGGATGAAAAAGGAAATGATTTAAAATCTACTGATTCAATAAATTTAAATTCTGTAGTGATACAAAATAAGAATAGTGGAACCTCAGGAAATATAGCAATAACAAATATAACAATTACACTAGAAAAAAATAATATTGAGTTCACTAATATCCGTGCTAGATTTGGTATTACAATTCCAGCGAATATTTATCAATTTGATGAAATTAAATCAGAAAATATTTCATTTAAAGTTTATACTGATTTATCCAAAGCACAAGATGTTCAAATGGCAGATACTAATAAAACAGTAAATGAGGATGGTTCAATTACATATGTTGTTTCGGTAACTGGAATACCACTAGAAAATTGTAAAGATGTAATTCATGTTGTTCCTACAATTATAATAAATGGACATTCATATGAATTAACGGGAACAGCTTATTCAGTGTATGAAATGGTTAATGCTTATTTGGAACAAGAGGCATTTAAAGATAATGAGTATCTAAATGCATTAAAAGATAATATTGATGCTGTTACAGATGTTGCTTGATATGGAGGTAATGAAAATGAAAAAAGTTTATCTAATTCCAGAAATTGAAATTGAAATGATTGAAGAAAAGGATATTATTATAACATCCACTATAATGGAAGGATTAGGCGGTCCTGACGAAAAGAACGATGCTCCAATTGATTTTGGAACTTTGAAATAATTTTCAATTAAAAATAATAGACTGTAAAGAAATATATTACTAAAAAGTATTGTATTTCAATACAGTCTTTTATTATGAATAAATATGAAAAAGAA
>CANQDY010000038.1 GCA_947593895.1 uncultured Bacilli bacterium | reverse complement strand
ATTTATTAATATTTAAAAACTTAAACTCTTATTTTTTTATCGAAAGATTTGTAGTGTTAAAGTCGAAAGATGGGTATTTTTCATTATATAATGAAACTAAAAAGATTATAAGAATATTTATTATTAAATAATAATCTGCTATTATAAAGAATAAGAGGAGGTAAAATGGCAATAAGTGAATTAGGTATATTCATCGATGGTGAAAATGTTAATCAATTTGAAATAATCAGTGACATTTTTAAAAATCTTGATTCAAGAAACTTTCATTTAAAAATCAGAAAAATTATTTTTAGTAAACTTAGTAATGTTGATGTTGAGTTATTAACCGAAATACTTAAAACTAATTTATTACAAATCGTAGTATCTTATAAACATATCGTAAAAACTAAGCAAAAGAAAAAAGATCGTGAACAAAATAAAAATAACGCTGATTTTAGATTCTATATCGAAGTTCTTGATTGTTTATATAATGATAACCCTGATGGATTTATTTTTGCTACTGGCGACAAAGATTATACAGAACTAGTTCTTGAACTTAAAAGACGCGGAAAATATTTAATTGGATTTGGAAACGAAAAACGTTCAAGCGATAAATATGCTTCCCTGTTTGATGAATTTATTATTTGCGAAGATCTGAAAAAGAAAAGCAAAAATAAAGATGTTTCATCAAATAAAGTAAAAGAACAAGTTAGCAATAATCTGAAAAAAGCCAAGGAAGAACAAGCTAAAAAGGAAAAAGAGAACAAGCGATTAGAGCAAAAAAGATTAAGAGAAGAAAATCGAAAAAGAGAAGAAGAAAATCGAAAACAAAAAATTGAACGTGAACAAAAGTTTATCGAAAGTTTTAAAATTTATGTTGATGAATTCTTAAAATCAAATCGACCAGGCAAGTATCTTTTAACAACAATCACTAGCGTGATTAAAAAAAAGCACCCGGAAATATTTCCAGAAAATTATCGAGTTAAATACGATATCTATGTTAAATTAGGTGTTGATATTAAAAACGAAACGCAAGATAAACCAAAAGCGTATCTGGAAATACTTCCATAATAACAAAGAATTTTAAAATTTCTCTCATAGTTATTCAAAATGACTATAGAAAGAATTATATTATCCTTTTTATAAAATTAAGTGACAAATTAAATTCAGTTTAAAAAAACTTTAAATTTACAAAAAGATAGTTAGTTACTTAAAAAACTTTATCTATTCTTTTTATTAATCCTTTGATTTCATTTTATATCATATTCTTGTGTCTGGTATATAAATATTAATAATAAGTTTGAATATACAAAAATGTAAATCGATTGTATTACAACAGATATTGAAATTTTGAGAGTAATGTTTTATGTTAAATCAATGGTAGTGATTAATTGAAATCAAAAAAATTATTATAAGAATAGGATTGTTTTATATTTTTATTATTAGCAAGATAAAAAAAGTTGTATCATTTTTTTTGTATCAAGTATTTAAAAAACGGCTTTTTTGAGCCGTTTTTCATTGTTTTTTTTTAAATGGTGCCGACTACCGGTTTATTAAAAACATATGTAAATATAAAATAGTGGTTATTCCACTATTTTTATTTGCAAATATTATGTTGAAACGCTTTTGACTTTAAGTTAATATATATCTTAACTTAATACTTTTCCAATTTTATATCAGTTTAACGCTTTTTATTTTTGCTATAAGAGTTTACTTTGTTATAGTTGGAATTTATAAAAATATTTCCTGAATTATCATTTATTTGAATAGCTCTTTGTTGTTCAATTTGTTTATTCAATTTTGCGATAGCGTTTGCTTGTTCGTCATCAACAATTAGTATGGTTTGATTGCTTTCCTTGATTAAGAGTATTGGATCAATGTTTAAGTATTTGCAGACAACCAAAAAATCTTCCAATCGTATTCTTGATTTTCCGTTTTCAATATCTCTCCATGTTTCTTTTTTCATTCCAAGATGATTTGCAATATCTTCTTGGGTTATATTTAATTTTTTTCTTTTTGTTTTTAAATAAAATAAAATATTTTTGTTCATAAATTTATTATAGCAAAAAAAGTGAAATAATCGCTTTATGGTGTTTACAAAAGAGAAAAATAGTGCTATTATTAATTTGTTAAGGCGATTGAATCGCTTTTGCAATTGAAAAATACCCGATTTTCAATTTTAAACTACGGGCAGGGTTATTTGAGCATTATTATTTCTCCTTAAAAGATCCTTGTCCGTTTTGATTAATTAATTGGCAGGGATTTTTTAATAGGAGAGATATATATGAAACTAAAATCATCAATTCTATCTGGATTATTTGTATTGACTTCTATTCCAGGAACTATAAATAGTTCAATATCACAATCAAATAATAAATCGTTTGAAAGTTCTTCAATTTTTTATGATTTAAAAAGTGATTCAAATTTTGATATAGATAGTTACAAATTAAATGAATCAGTATCCGACAGTAATTCAATTCAAGCAATTGCATTAACTAGAGAAAGTACAAATTTATATTTTTATTGTTTTAATGAAAATGGAAAGTCACTGGGTGAACAATTAAAATCGATTCAGTTAAGCATCAGTATAAGTTCGGATTACAGTGATACACATTATTACTCTTCAATAATTCTTGATAAAACCGACGATAATTTATTTTATAAATTTAAAATTACTGGTATTAAAGCTTCAACTTCATACCATATTGCCGATATTGAATTTGATTATGGAAAAGGCTATGCAAATGGTAGACATTGCAATATTGCAAAGAGTTATTTTTTTGATAACACTGATTCTAAAACTCCATCAAGGGTTAAAGAGTTAGAAGTTATTAATATTAGTATTAATCCAGGTAATTATCGTTTTCCAACAATAAATGGTAATGGATATTATACCGATATGTTTTATATTACTTTTCAGTTAAACAATAACTATGGTGATTTAATTGGAATTAAATTGAAATGGATTGAAAACATTACTGACTATTATTCTAAAATCGATTTATCATATCCTCAAAATTCTTATACATTAGATCAATCGCATACAAGTGAATTAATTGAAATGAGCTATAGCAATAAAGATTTAATGAATATTGAGTCAATTAGTTCTATTGGATCTTCTTTTCAAAAATTTATTTTAAATACTAATCCATATTACTGGTTCACAGATCAAAATACCGACTATTCTAATATTCCAGTAATTGAAAAAATTAAGTATGACAATAAGAATTCTTCAATTTTTAAAGGTTACTATTTTAATCAAGATACAATCGATAGTCTTAATAGTCAATATTATGACACTATTGGTGGATCTAAAAATCAATATGTAATTCGATTTTGTATAAGTGATTTTTTTTGGTGGCAAGATTTATCAGTTATTAATCATAAAAAAACTGAAATTAAAGATTGTGATATTCTTACATTAACATTTTGTAAAGATGATGTCGTTTATACATTAATGGCATCAAGCAATCCAGTTGATTATGATCCAGGAAATGATATGCCTAAAAATGATATTGAAAACGCATGGAATAAAGTTTTTTCATTTTTCGATGAATTAAAAGTGGCTATTGGTGATGCTGCAATATTCGTTATCGTTATAGGAATATGTTTAATCGCATTATTTATTTGTTGGTTATTTAAATTTTTATTCATACCAAAGGATAGGAGATAGTATGGAGCATAAAAAAAAGATGTTAAAAAGGAGGTGATTTTATGAAAAAGACAACTAGAACGAAAAAGAGATCTGATGCTCAATTACGAGCTATAAGAATTAATTATGTGATTAGAGCAAGTAATGCAAAAAAAGAGACTAAAAAGAAAGCTGTAAAGAAAAAGTGTAGCACTTCAAAAGAAGAGTTACCAAATAAAGTAAAACAAAATCCATGGAATGTTCATTATTTAGGTAACAATGGGCATTCGCACATTATTATTGCTAGCAAAAATAAACAAGCTATGGCTTTAGGAACTACTTCTGAAGTAAAAACTAAACATCCTAAAATTAAAATTAAAGATGGACTTGTTCCAAATCAAAATTTTGATACTTATGTTCTAACAAGTGCTAAAGTAATTTCTTCAAATAAAATTCAGAAGAAAAAGCCTAACTCAAGGATAACACCAAGAGATAAAGATTATATTTTTGATTCAATAAAAAGGAAACCAGGAAATATCGAAAAGTATAAAAAATTAGGCTCAAACACTGAAAAAGGAGATAAAAAAAAAGAACTGATTTTCAGTTCTTCAGCTCAGTGTTTCATACCCATAAAGAGATCGGGACGAGACTAATAGTAACGGCTGATTGATAACGCTCATTTATTTAAACACCAATCCCGAGTCATTAATGACTGATTAAAAATATATAAGAAAAAAAGTTATGTGTCAAGGAGAAATTTAAAATTATGCCAAAATTTATACGAAGAGAAACCATTAGAAACGCAAATAGAATCTTTTTAACCCCATCTAAGAAAGCTCTTGGAGTGGTCGCAAAAGATGGAAAAATCAAATATTACCCGTGTATATCTTACAATCTTTCAATTTGCGCATCAGAAAACGCAACTATTCAAGGATTGGTTAGAATCTAGAAAGGAGTTTATATGAAAGATAATCAAAATATAAATCAAATACCTTATACAATACGTTTCCCAGAAAATTTATTAAATGAAATAAAAAAAGAATCCGAAAAAATCGGATGCTCGTTCAATTCTTATGTTCTATTAATGATTGATGCAGGAAGAAAAAAGACTACTCAAGATTAATTTTACCGTTTTTCTTTTCCCAATCAGAAACAAATTGTTCCACAGCAATTTCAATTAAATTATTCCAAGATCTATGTTCTTTCTGTGCTATAATCTTAGTTTTTTGTAATAAATCATCCGTATATCTAGTTGTAACAGAAACCTTATTTGTCATAAATAATACCTCTTTGTTTAATCATAAAAAAAAGTGAACAAATTGTATATACACAAAATGTACACATTTTCTTGATTTATGTAAAAAGCAAGTGTTATTATTTATGTGTACATAGTGTGTACATTAAGGAGACAAAAACAAATGACAGATGCAGAAAGACAACTAATTAAAGAAGAGATCTTACAAGAATTAAGGAACGGAAAGAAGACAGAAAGCAAGATTCAACAAGCAAATAAACAGTTAGATAAAGTTCTGGAAGAAGAATTAGGAATTGATTCATATACAAGAGTTCGCATCATAGGCGCAGTTAATACACTTCGCAAAGCTTGTTCTAAAACTAGATCAATCGCTTTGGTTAAAGACGAAATAATCGATGCAGTATCAACTAGTTGCTTGTGTTTATTAAAAACATACCTAACGCCTAAAGAAAGGAGAATAAATGAAAACTAAAAACGAAAGTCCATTAAATCGTGCGGTTAAAGCCGAAGAAATCAGAAGTCGTAATTTGAAGATCCAAAAACTCGAAGATACGATTTCAAAAAATAAGACCATTTTAAAAGATGAAAAGAAGAAGCTTAAGTCTGATGTTAAGGAATTAGTCAATTCTTATCCATCCACTAAAAAATGCAAAAAACAAGTCAAGAAAATGATAAAGACTTCTGCTAATTAAGATTTGATCTTAGAAAGGAAAGAAAAATGTTTAAGAAGAAAATCCCCCGTTATTATTAATCATTTAGTTAGTTATTTATTGTTTTAAGGAAAAGGAGAAAAAAATTATGTCAGAAAACAAACAAAATAAACCAAATACAGCAAACGTAGAAAATAAACCAGCAAATGCTAAAAATGCTGATAATGCAGAAAACAAAATTCAAAAAGTTGAGTTTTTCAAGCAACAAGACTCATTATTGGATAAATTAATTCCAAATAAAGAAATTTTAGAAAAAGTAAAAGATTACACTTTCGAAGATTTAATATCAATCAATGATGATAGATCGATGAAAGTTAAGGTTGATCAATTCATTCCTTGCATGTGTACCATCACTAAGAGTGTTTCTAAATCAAAAAATATCTTTTATTCGATGGAAGTTCAAATTTCTACACCTTTAAAACATCGAATGAGTTCTGATTCGTTCAATGAAAATACATATAACAGATTAATATTAGATTGTGGTTTCTCATCCGAAGATCCAATTATCACATTCCCAGTTCGTGTTCGATTCGTTAAAGGCTATTCAGAAGAAAGCTTATCGGAAGATAAATCATACTTAGCGATTCAAGTTTTATTACCATGTAATAGTTCTAGAAAGTTAATTATTTTCGATTACATCTCAGGTAGCGAACGAATATTAATTGATTTAGCCTCTGTTAAAACTCGTAAAGAATGTGAAGAAAAGAAAATTGGTTATTTCTCAGGAAGAGGATTTAATCTTTATTTAGCTGACCAAGAAAAGTCAGTTAACGTTCCTAAGAACTTCTTTGAGTTATATAATTCTGAAATTGACAATTAATTAATCGGGTATCTTTTCAAAATAAAAGAAAGGATAAAAAAATGAAAAAAAAATACAAAAAAAGAAAAAATCGAACAGAAAAAATAACAATTGCCGTTTTATCATTGATGATAATTGGTGGCGGTTGTTATATCGGAGGAAATTACATTATTAATAGTAAGTCAGAATCAATTGAGACTATTCCAGATGATGAAGAAGTGTCAATTATTAATCAAGGAATAACTATTAAGAAATTAAATACAGTAACGAATCATGATGGTTCTGTTACAAAAACATTTGATTATAAAATTGAACCAGCAAATGCAACTAATAAAAGTGTTACTTTATCAGCAAAATATATAGATGGAAACGATTGTTCATCAATTGTTACATTGGATTCTGATGAAAGCAAACAAACTATTTCAATTACTTGTAAAGCCGATTTTGATAAGGTAATTAATGTAACTGTAGTTTCAGATGATAATTTAAGTGTAAAATCTATAATTACTCTTAATTATGTCAAGAAATTAAAGTCTTTTAATTCTAAGTCTGAAGATAATTATAGAATTTATTTTGGTTCTGGATTTAACGCTTCAGGTGATTCAGAATATCAATTTGATAATATGTCAATAAGACTGAGTGATTTAATTACTAATTGTTTTGATGTAACTTATACTAAATTTACCAAAGATCAAACATTCAATTTTTTGCTTGAAGACGTAAATGTTACATTAGATGAAGTTTATTACAATGTTGATTCTTTTCCTGAACAATATAAAAATTTAGTTAGTGATTATTATAAAAAATTATTAGATGATTATTTAAAGGGTAAGAAAAATGATGATTTTTCTGGATTATCTGAAGCTATTTGGAATTTATCAAGTGATAATTTATATCATTCAATTTTAGTTGAAGAATCAAATTATAGTATAACAGAAAGTTATGTTTCATTATCATTTAATTCAGATGTATATTACAATAATGGTAATGATAAAGGTAATCATATTCTTAATACAAATTTTGGAGGGTTAATTCAATTTCCATTGTCTTTTGATTATAGCGGAAAAAAAGTTGGAGTGGATAGTTTAACTCCAGATATTAGCAATATTGATTTCTAATAATTAAAAAAATCGGGTATCTTTTCAAAATAAAAGAAAGGATAAAAAAATGAAAAATAAAAAATTATTATTGTTTGTTCCATTAATGTTATTAACTTGTGGAACAATCAAATCTAACGTCACTTTAGATAATAGATCACTTAATCAAATTAAACGTGTTGTATTTAACGATGATCTAGGAGATGCACACTCATTTCCAGAAACTAGCCATAATAATTTATTAAAACCTTCTGATGTTGTTACTAGCGTTGTGAAAAATGGATTTATAAGATTTAACATAGATTCTTATTATGAGGAATACGCAACACAGGAAGAAGGAATGTTATTCATTACTAACGCTAATGTTAATTCACAATCTTGGGAAGATTGTCTAGGTGGTGGATTTATTATATTAGACAATGAATCACAAGAGAATTTAGTCAAAGATGATAAAAGTTATATTACTTATTCACAATCAGATCCAGGTACTTTTATTCTTAATGATCAAACATATCATTATTTCTTTTTCCAAGACTTAGATGCAATGAATTATACAGGTAATATAGCATTAATCGATGTTGAATATACTTATTCCGGCATTAAAAATGAATACTATCTATTTGCTTTAAATACTAAGAATTTTAAATCTGTTAATGCATCGTCCTATCTCGAGGGAAAGAAAGATACTCAAGGTCCATTAATAAGCGGGTCTAATTTAAGTTATTTTACAAATGTTGATTCACCAATTTCAGTTGCTACAATTAAAAGTAAATTGACAGCTTACGACGAAACTGATGGTGATGTATCTTCTTCGATTAAAATTGTTGAAGATAACTATACCGGTCACGAAAAAGAATTAGGAGCTCATATCGTTAAATTTGAGGCTTCTGACACATCAGGCAATAAAACTTATTTAACAGTCACTATTAATGTTAAAGATGTCACTGCTCCAGTAATTACTGGTCCAGAAACTATGAGATATTCGTATGATGAATTAATTTCAGAAGATTCATTCTTATTAAATTATTCAGTTACTGACAATGTTGATTCATCTATTAAATTGACAACAACTTTTTCAACTAATATTTTTGATAAGACTAATTCTATTGGTACTTATTCAATTAATGTAAACGCTACTGATTCTTCAGGAAATAAATCTGTTAAACAAGTAAGCGTTATAATTGAAGATAAAAAGGCTCCAGTAATTACTGGTCCAGAAACTATTACCAAAAGAACATCAGTCACATTAACTACTGAAGAGATTCTTAAACAATTCAGCGCTAACGATGAATACGATGGTGTTTGTTCTGTTTATGTTGTAGAAGATAATTATACTGGAAATGGTGACAGAAAAGGTAAATACACTATTAAAATTGGTGCAAAAGATAAATCAAATAATGTTGGAGTTAAATTACTTACAATCGATGTTATCGATGATATCGCCCCAGTTTGGTATGTCGATAAGTCATTAATTTTTGTCGATGCTTCAGTTACATTAACTCAACAAGATATTATTAATCTAATGATTCAATCTGGTGAGATTACCAATGATTATTCAATTGTTCAGATGTCAGCTGCTGATTATTTTGAATCACCAAATAAAGCAGGGAGTTATAATGTAAAAGTATTAGTCAAATATGCAAGTGGAAAGCAATTTGAATCTGAAAAGACAATTGAAGTAATCGATGATTCTGGAAATATCAAAGTTGAGAAAAAGAACTTATGGGATAAAATCTGTGACTTTTTCATAATGATCTACGAAAAAGTTTTCGCTCCAATTGGACGATTCTTTAAAAATATCTGGAATAAGATTTTTCACTAATAAAAGGTGGTTGAGAGTATGATCTTTGATTTATTTCATAAGCTTGTTTGTTTTGGAAAAAACATCTTTATCTTTATAATCAATATAATAGGTGCAACATGGAATTTTATTTACAAAATTTTTATTCCAAAAAATAAAAGAAATTTTAGAAGACTCTATAAACGAAGGAATTATGCTCGATAATTTCGAAAAAATTCTAATTTGGTTTGAATGGTTTCTTACTAGTGAAACCAGATGGTTATTACTCGGATTAATTGTTTTTTTACTATTATATAAGAGTGTGCGTGAACTATTCCTTTCACTTATTCATGACTTTAAATGGTTATTTATTCACTTATTAGTTCTCCCAATGAAAGCAATTATTAAAGGGATAACTTTTATATTAGGTTATCCCTCACGAGTTCTAAAAAGAAAAAGGTTAAAAGAGAGTCAATTCAATGTTGTACCAACTATTGATTATTCAACTTATTAAAAAAGGAGTGTTATATGCAATTTTTCATTATTATTATTTCTATTATTTGTTTCTTTGCTGTGACAACTCCTTTTATTTACTTGATTGTCTATAAATCTAAATGCTTAATTGATGAAAGAAAGCGACTTAAATATGTTGAGGAATGTGAATATAGTTATTACTTTGTTTGCAATAACTTAAGTTATGTTGTTTCAGTTGATGGTAAACAAGGTGCGGGTAAGACATCAATAATTGTCGGTTTAACTCAATATGATGTAATTAATTATCAATATTTAATCACTCAAAAAATCGACTGGATCAAAGTAATTGTCAATCAAGTTAACTATATATATTTAAATGAATGTATTAGACGCTTTTATGATCTAAGCAAGAACGCTAACAACGTATATCATGAACTTCTTAAAGATAGTACAATCAACGATTGGTTTCATGGAGTATATTCTGACTATGTTCAAAAGATTCCACTACCAGATCTATTAAAAAGCTATGTGTTTGCATATTGTGCTCATCTTAGAGATCAATATGTAGGTGGAAATATAAAAGTGTATTGTCCTATTAACGATAAATGGAGTTTTAGTTATTCAATTGACAAGCTTGAGATAAAAAATATTGATATCCAAAAGAATTATTATTTGCCGAAATATTGCTCCATCATTAATGATGAAGCTCTCTTATCGATTTATAAAAATACTAACAGTAATTCAGTTGTAGCCGATACCGGGCTAGACTTATCGTTAAGATTAATAAGGCATCTAACATTAGAGACAGTACGGATATATATGA
>CANQDY010000037.1 GCA_947593895.1 uncultured Bacilli bacterium | reverse complement strand
TGTAAGAAAAAGTATGATTAATCAAGGTTCAAAGATTTATGGTTTAGTTGAACATAGTGTTATTTTTACTGATTGTTTAATAGAAGAAAATAGTCAGGTGATTGATTCAGTTGTTATGCCAAATGCTATAATAAAAAAAGGAGCTTTTGTTAATAAAGCAATCATTGCTCCTGGAGTAGTAATTGATGAAAATCGAGTTATCAATAAAGATAGTGAAGCAATTGTATTAATTGAGAGGTAATTATATGAATCGTATTTTAGGAATTATTAATCTTCACAATGAAAAAGATTTGGGTGAAATTACTTCAAAAAGATCTCTTGGCTCATTAACATTTTTAGGCAGATATTCATTTTGTGATATTCCATTGAGCAATTTTGGAAATTCAAAAATTAATTCAACAGCAATTTTGGTTAAAAAAAATATCCGTTCAATCATCAGGCATATTGATGATTTTCGTGTATATAGTGAAAATTCTAAACTTGGTTCATCAGTAACATTATTTAATGAAAAATCTGCGAATAATGATTTATATAACACTGATATAAACAATTTATTAGAAAATAAATGGATTTTTGATGAAAATGATTTTGATTATGTTGTTATCGCTCCAACTCATATGATTTATCGACTAAATTTTCAAGATGTGATTCATCAGCATCAATTATTAAAATCTGATATTACTGTTTGTTATAAGAAAATAGAAAACGGGAAAAAGGAATTTACCAATAGCGATGCGTATTTAATCGACGAAAATAATCATCTTAAAGGAATTTACATTAATAAAGGCACCGAAAATAAAATCAATGTTTCCATGGAAACTTATGTCATTAATACGACAAAATTTTTAGAAATTCTTGATTTTGCTAATCGAACCAGTCAATTTTTTACCTTAAGAGATGTACTAAAGTATATTTGCACAACTTTAGAAATAGACACCTACAAATATGAAGGATATTTAAGATCAATTGATAGTTTATCATCATATTTAAAGTGTTCTTTGGAGTTATTAGATTCAAGTGTTCTTAGTCAATTAATGAATGATAATTGGCCAATTAATACAAAAACTCATGATACACCACCGACAAGATATCTTGAGTATGCTGATGTTAAAAATTCATTTATATCAAACGGAGCAATTATTGATGGTAAAGTAGAAAACTCCGTTATTTGTCGTAGCGTTAAAATTGGGAAAAATGCAATTATCAAAAATTCAATCATATTATCTGATTCAATTATCAGTGAGGGAGTTAAACTTGAGAACGTTGTGGTTGATAAGAATTGTAAAATTATTCATATAAAATCGTTAAAAGGTAGTAAAAATCGACCGATTTATATTAAGCAAGGAGATATCGTATAGTGAAAGTTGTAATGTTGGCGAGTGAATCATTGCCATTTGTTAAAGTAGGTGGATTATCTGATGTCGTTTATTCTTTATCACGAAGATTAGTAAATAAACAGGTTAATGTTTCAGTTGTATTGCCTTTCTTCAAAAAGTTTGATACTAGTTCAACTTCAAATATTATTTTTGTAAAAGAACTTAATATTAAAATGTCATGGAGAAATTTAAAAGCAAGAATTTATAAGACTATTTTAAATCACATCACTTATTACCTAGTTGAAAATGATGATTATTTTAATAGAGAAAATGTCTATGGTTATCGCGATGATTTTGAACGATTTGCTTTTTTCGCTCTTACTTCATTTGAAATAATTACCAAAATGATAAAGAATGTCGACATTGTTCATATTCATGACTGGCATTGTTGCGCTGTTCCTCTTTTATATCATCACTTTGCAAAGAAAAAACAAATTCATTTTATGCTTACAATTCATAATCCGGGTTTTCAGGGAAGATGTCAGCGTCATGATTTACCAGAATACTTTAATCTTCCCGAATATTATTTTGATAATGGATTAGCAAGATATCATAACCAAGTTAATTTGATGAAGTGTGCGATTGTTCTTTCTGATCGAGTAACAACAGTTAGTCAAACTCATCGAAGTGAATTGGTTCATGGAATTTCCTCATATGGTTTAGAGTACATTCTTCAAGCAAAGAGCAGTGATTTTGTCGGAATATTAAATGGCTTAGATACAAATGAGTTTAATCCCAAAAAAGATCGATATATTTATGAGAATTACTCGATAAAAGATGTCGAAAAAGGTAAAAGAATTAATAAAGAGTTATTATGTAAAGAATTAAATTTTGAACACCCAGAATATCCTTTATTTTGCATTGTAAGCCGTCTATCAAAGCAAAAGGGAATTGAATTTGTTATTTCAAATATCGAGAAAATCTTACAACTTAAACTTAATTTAGTAATTTTAGGTAAAGGTAATGAGGAGTATGAAAATCAACTATCATTTTATTGTAGTCAACATAAAAATGTTGTTTGTTTAATAAAGTTTTCTAATGAGCTTGCTCATAAAATCTATGCCTCTAGTGATTTTTTATTAATGCCTAGTATTTATGAGCCATGTGGAATTTCCCAAATGATTGCGATGACATACGGAACAATACCGATTGCCTCTAGTGTTGGAGGACTTGTTGATACGATTAAATCATATAATGAGCTTAATAGTGATTATGCAAATGGAATACTATTTACATTAAATAATGATCATTTGATTCTTTGTATTTTACTTGCAATTCATTTATATAATGATCGTAAAGAAATAATTGCCAGATTAATTCATAACGGAATGAGTACAAATTTTTCTTGGTCTAAATCAACAGAAGAATATTTCCGTTTATATCAGCAAATAATGCAAAAGAAAAATGCACTTAATTAATTGATAAATTACATTAAAAAAGTTATAATTTTTTAACTGATAGAGAGGTTTTTATTATGAGTTATGACTATCTGAATATTGAAAAAAAATGGCAAAATTATTGGAAAAAACATCAAACATATTTTTGTGATACATCAGATTTTTCTAAACCAAAATATTATGCGATAGATATGTTTCCATATCCTTCAGGACAAGGACTGCATGTTGGTCATCCAGAAGGATATACCGCAACAGATATTGTCTGTAGGATGAAAAGAATGCAAGGTTTTAATGTTTTGCATCCTATGGGTTTTGATTCTTTTGGTCTACCTGCTGAGCAATATGCAATTAAGACAGGAAATCATCCGGAAGAATTTACTTTAAAAAATATTGAAAATTTTAAAAGACAAATGGAAATGCTTGGATTTTCAATCGACTGGACTAAACAAATCTCAACATGTGATCCATCTTATTATCGTTGGACTCAATGGATCTTTAAGCAATTACTTAATGATGGATATGCTAAATTAATTGATATGCCAGTTAATTGGTGCGAAGAATTAGGTACCGTTTTGGCCAACGATGAAATTATTGATGGAAAAAGTGAACGTGGTGGTTATCCAGTTATCAGGAAAAATATGAAACAATGGGTTTTAGATATTCCAAAATATGCAGAAGCACTTTTAGATGGATTAAATAAAGTTGATTTTCCAGAATCTACAAAAGAAATGCAAAGAAACTGGATTGGAAAAAGCGAAGGTGCATTAGTTGATTTTATGGTTGATAACAGTGATCAGAAGTTCACGGTTTTTACTACTCGTTGTGACACCCTTTTTGGAGCGACTTATTGTGTTCTTGCTCCAGAACATCCATTGGTTAATAAAATCGTCACTTCTTTACAAAAGGAAGCAATTGATGAATATATATTTCAAGCAAGTAAAAAATCTGATTTGGAAAGAACGGAATTAGCTAAAGATAAAACAGGAGTATTTACTGGTGCGTATGCGGTTAATCCAGTAAATAATAAAAAAATTCCAATTTGGATTTCTGATTACGTTCTTGCTTCATACGGATGTGGCGCAATTATGGCAGTACCTGCCCATGATGAAAGAGATTATGCGTTCGCTAAGAAATTTAACCTTGAGATAATTCCAGTACTTGATGGTGGAGATATTACTAAGGAAGCATATGTTGGAGATGGACCTCACATTAACTCTTGCTTCTTAAATGGAATGAATAAAGAACAAGCTATTAGTACCATGATTAAATATTTAGAAGAACATCATATTGGACAAAAGAAGGTTAATTATAAAATCAGAGAATGGATTTTTGCTCGCCAAAGATATTGGGGTGAACCAATACCTGTTGATGAAATTATTTCTCTTGATGATCAGGATTTGCCATTGGTATTACCATTACTTGATGATTATGGAAGAAGTAAAGATGGTAAATCACCTCTTGAAAAAGCAACAGAGTGGGTTAATATCACTTATCATGGAAAAAAAGTTAAAAGAGAAACTTCAACAATGCCTGGCAGTGCTGGTTCTTCTTGGTATTTTTTAAGATATATTGATCCAAACAATGATAAATGTTTTGCAGATTATAATAAATTAAAACATTGGATGCCAGTTGATTTATATATCGGGGGATCTGAACATGCTGTTGGGCATTTATTGTATTCAAGATTCTGGAACCACTATTTGTTTGATAAAGGGCTTGTTCCATATGATGAACCATTTAAAAAGTTATTCCATCAAGGAATGATTCTTGGCGAAAATGGGGAAAAGATGTCAAAGTCCAGAGGAAATGTTGTTAATCCTGATGATGTTGTAAAGAATTATGGTGCTGATTCTCTTCGATTATACGAAATGTTTATGGGACCTTTAGAAGCAAGCCTTCCATGGTCTATGGGTGGACTTGATGGAGCAAAGAGATTTATTGAACGAGTCTATCGATTTGTTGATGACCAAACTTTGAATAAAAGATTAACAAGCGAGAATGATAATAAGTTAGATTATATTTATAATTTTACTGTTAAAAAAGTAACATCAGACTATGAATCGTTACAATTTAATACAGCAATTAGTCAAATGATGATTTTTGTTAATGAGATTTATAAACAATGCCAAGTATATTTACCATATTATGAAGGTCTTGTAAAAATGTTAGCTTGCATTTGTCCTCACATTGGTGAAGAAATTTGGGAAAAGTTAGGGCATAAAGAATTGATTGATTTTGAACCTTGGCCTGTGTGTGATGAAAGTAAACTTACTCTTGATGAAGTTGATATTGCAATTCAAATTAATGGTAAACTTAGAGCAACTGTTAAAGTAAAAAATAACTCGACAGAAGATGAAATAAAAGATATCGTACTACATCTTGATAGTATTACTTCAAGAATTGATGGAAAGCAGATTAAAAAGGTTATTGTAATTAAAAATAAAATTGTTAACATTGTCGCTATTTAACGACAAAATTATCAATGCAAATATGCTATTCTTAACAAGGTGATTAAATGCTACAGATTGAAATTATTTCTTCTGATAATGAAGATGACCTTGTTGAGAAAGTAAACTATTTTTTGTCAAAAATAGATGAATGTTTATTAAAAGAGATTAAATATTCATCTTTTTGTTTTGAAAATGAAATCATTTTTACAGTCTTAATCATTTACTTAATTCGTTGATTTTTATTTCACTTTAGATTAAATTTTGATATATTATAAAAGGATGTGTAATTTATGAAAAAATTGTTGTTTTTTTTATTAATTTGTTTATCATTATGTTCTTGTCATTCTTACAAGAATGAAATTGCATCTTTTGATATGGTAAATTATCAAAACGATGTCGATATAGTTTTATCAACAAATGAAAGAATAAAAACACCTTCAAATTTTACTTTAAATAGCTATTATATTCGTGAAAATGATGGATTTATTTATACAATTCAAATTGTTTACAAGAATACAGAAATTAAAAATATTAAAGCGATTATGCTACCAAGCGATACAAAGGATTATAAAGGATCAATTCTTCCTTGTATTGGTTATACTGATTCTTTAACTTTATCTGAAAAAAAAGATATATCAAAAAATCAATACAGTGGATTTAACTTGTCATATAAAACTGACAAAGATGATTTAAGTTTTGATCTTTTTGTAAGAAATGAGGAATATAGTAATTACAATATTTATGTTGTTAGTAGTTTTACATTATTAGAGAGGTAATTATGAATAATATTGATATAATTAAAAATCGTTTATGTGATGATTTAGATTTGACAAGAGTGCAGGTTAATAATGTTATTGATATGTTAGCTCAAGGCGACACAATTCCATTTATTGCTCGTTATCGTAAAGAGAGAACAAACTCAATGACTGATGAAACATTGCGAACATTTGATGAAAAATATCGTTATTATTTGAATTTTTATGATCGTCTTGATACTATTATTAAATCGATTACTGAACAAGGTTTATATAATGATGAAATTGAAAAGAACTTATATAGTTGCAAAACATTATCTGAACTTGAAGATGTCTATCGTCCATTTAAGCCAAAAAAGAAGACAAGAGCTAGTATTGCGAAAGCTAAAGGTTTACAACCCTTAGCGGATTTTATTCTTGCCCAAAAAGATTTTTTTTCACTGGAGCAATATGCATCAACTTTTATTTCTGAAGAAAAGAAGGTTTCTTCTGTTGATGAAGCAATTCAAGGCGCTAAAGATATAATTGCAGAAATAATTTCAGACGAACCCTCATTTCGTAAATTTATTCGTAATAATACATTTAACAAGGGTATTATTATGTCAACAAAGATTAATGATGAAACTGATAAAATTGTTTTTGAATCATATTACTCATATAGCGAAAAGATTAATAAAATTCCTGCACATAGAATTTTAGCTATTAATCGAGGTGAAAATAAAAAAATTTTAAAAGTTAGTATAAGTGATCCAATTGAAGAAAATTTATCCTTTATTAAAAAAAAGGTGATAAAAAATGTTCAACCTAATCAATTCGCTCAGATACTAAATGAAGTTATTTTAGACGCATATAATCGCTTGATTAAACCATCAATTGAAAATGAAATCAGAAATGATTTAACTGAAACAAGTGAAAATACATCAATTGAAATATTCAAACTAAATTTAAAAGAGCTATTACTTGAATCTCCAATTAGAAATAAAAGAGTACTTGGTTTTGACCCTGGATTTAGAACTGGTTGTAAATTGGGTATTGTTGATGAAAATGGTACCGCATTATATACTGGTGTTTGCTATGCCACTTTAGGCGATGAAGAAAAGCTTCAAAAAGAAGCTGATCGACTTTATAAAATCATTAAAAATTATAATGTTAATTTAATTTCTTTAGGAAATGGAACAGCAAGTAGAGAAAGTGAATACTTTATTAATAAATTTCTTTTTGATAATCATCCAGATTTAAAAAATCAGGTTGAATATATTATTACAAACGAAGCTGGTGCTTCGGTTTATAGCGCATCAGAGCTTGGAATTAAAGAATTTCCTAAATTTGATGTTAGTGTCAGAAGTGCTATTTCTTTAGCAAGGAGAGTGCAAGATCCCCTTGCGGAACTTGTTAAAATTGATCCTAAATCAATTGGTGTTGGACAATATCAACATGACATGAACCAAAAGCATTTATCAGAGGCACTTGGTGGTGTTGTAGAAAATTGCGTTAATCAAGTTGGTGTAGACTTAAATAATGCAAGTTCATCACTTTTAAATTACGTTTCTGGTATAAACTCTTCTATTGCAGAAAATATTGTTTATTACAAAGAAGTAAATGGACCATTTAAAACGCGTGATGAACTTTTAAATGTTCCTAAACTTGGCAAAAAAGCCTATGAACAATGTGCAGGCTTTTTGAGAATTCAAGGTAAAAATAAATTAGATTCAACTGGCATTCATCCAGAATCATATGCGATTGTATTGTCACTTTTAAAAAGTTTAAACCTAATGGTTGATGATTTAGGAAGTGAAAAAATTAAAAATGTATTGTCTGCAATAGATATTTCTAAATGCGCAAATGAGTTAAATATTGGTCAAGAAACGCTAAAGGATATTGTTGAGGAGTTAGAAAAACCAGGTCGTGATATTCGCGATTTAAATAAAAAGGCAATTCTTCGAAATGATGTAACTGATATAACTAATCTTAAAGTTGGAATGGTACTTGATGGAACAGTAAGAAATATTATCGACTTTGGCGCATTTGTTGATATTGGAGTTCATCAAGATGGATTGGTACATATTTCTCAATTATCCAATGGTTATGTCAGGCATCCACTTGATGTTGTACGAATTGGTCAAATCGTAAAAGTTAAAGTAATTAGTGTTGATGTTGATAAGAAAAAAATTGGTCTTTCAATGAAAGAATTCAATTAGGTAAAAATGTCGCAATAAATCGACATTTTTTATTTTATGATGAAAATATCATAACCTAAAAACTATAATTTAAGTAGAAAGTGAAAAAAAACGAATTATAAGTTTTGTATCATGATGTTTAAAAAGACGTAACAAAAATATCGTCTAATGGAAAAATCTTAATATAGTATAGCTAATAAAAAATGAGTAAATAGAGATCGAAGATTAATTAATGTTTTATAAAAATATTACCAACTTAAATTACTTAATAAATTAAATTATAATTGTTATATGAGAAATAAATGTAGTCTTAAATATCTTAAAACAAAGTAAACCTAATGATGGTGAATAGATGATTTATTATATAGGGAATAAAATCTAACAATACTTAAAATATTGTTATTTTAATAATTTTTTTAATGGCGTTTAAATAAACTTTAATCTAAACATAACACCTTCATTTTTATTATTTAAAATGTTCAAATATATAACTATTTAGATGCAATTTACTATGTCATTTTGATATGATAAAAAATATCGTAGTTATAAATAACTAAAAAATGTATGCGTTTTCATTTAGTTGTTGACATAGGTTTTTTTCTAATTTAAAATTAATGTTAGATATGTGGTGATTTTTTACATATCATTTTTCATTAAGTTAAATAGAAAGGAAGATAAACATGAAAAAAACTTTATTAATGATGGCTGGCGCACTCGTCTTAGGCGCAAGTTCATTAACTTCATGTGGCGGATCAAAAGCTGATATTAGAGTTTGGTGTGCTTCAGAAGATGTTTCATTCGTTAATACAGTAATTGAAAAATTCAAAACTGATAACGCTGAATTTAAAGACAAAAGTATTAAAGTAGTTGTTACTTCTGAGGCGGATGCTGCAACTGCAATTAAAGAAGACCCAAAGGCATCAGCAGATGTATTCCACTTTGCTGGGGACCAAATCGGTACATTAGTTAGAGGAGACTTATTATACGAATTTAGTAGTAAACAAGTTGAATCATTAGGTGTTGATCCAAATGTATTAGCTGGTGGTAGAGTCAATGGAAAACAATATGGAATTCCATTTACACCAAATACTTACTTCTTATATTACGATGCATCTGTTTATACAGAAGAACAAGTCAAATCATTAAATAAAATGTTAGAAGTAACTTTACCATCAGGTTATACACATCATCTTTCATTAGATATATGTAATGGTTGGTATTTACAATCATACTTCTTCTCAAATGGATGTACAATTTATGGATCAGATGGTACTGATGGAACTAAAGGTATTCAACCACTTGATAAGGCATCTCATGTTGCAAAATGGGTATATGATTACTATAAAGGCGCACACAGTAAAACATTATATGCAGGTGATGGATCTGCAGAAGTCGGTGTTACAATTGCCGCAGGTGTAACAGGTACATGGAATGCTGATACAATTAAAACACACATTGAAAGTCATGGTGGCACATATGCTGCTGCACCATTACCAAAAGTTGATTTTGGTGATGGAGAAGTTGAATGGAAAGCTGTTGCTGACTACAAACAAATCGGTGTTAACAAATCAACAAACTCTCCAGAATTAGCATGTAGATTTGCTGCTTATTTAGCAAACACAAATAGCCAAAAACTTAGATATGAAATGAGAAAAACTGCTCCAACTGATCAAACTGCTGCAGAACAAATTGAAAATGTCGATGCTGCAGTTGTTGCTCAAACAGAACAATTAAAGTACACATTTAATCAACCTACTATTTATGCTGATACAGGTTACTGGGATGCTGCAACAGCATTTGGTTCCGATATTTCTCAAGCAAGTAGTGAATTAGATGTTCAAGATTACTTTGATAGTTTCTTAAACAGAATTACTCTAACTGCAGAATAATCAAAAAAATTAAATTGATTTTTGGTAGCATTGGAACTTAACAAGGTTGCCGATGCTACCATTTATTTTTAGGGGGACAATATAAAATATGAAAACATTATCCTATATTGATTATTGTGGCTTACCTAGATGGCAACAATTCTTTTATAAAATTTACGCATTTATTCTAAAAATTTTTGTTGGAATCTGGCATTTTATAAAAGGTGTTGGATATGGTATTAAAAATATTTCAATAAAAATTGCTCGCGCATTTAAAAAAATGTATCAATCTTTTAAGTATGGTGATCTTTTTACTAGATTGTCTTTTTTGTTTTTAGGGTTAAGTCATATTAAAAGAAAACAATATGTTAAGGGTATTATATTATTTTTACTGGAAATCTTATTTATTGTTTTAATGATTGTCTGGGGAGGTTCATCACTTCACGGTTTAGTTACATTGGGTGATTATCGAAGTGGTGTATATTGTGAATCAACTGGATTGACATATCCTTCATTATCTGAAGCACCTTGTTTATATCCGGTTAATGTTATGCCAGATAACTCACCTCGACTCCTTCTTTATGGTATTATTGCGGTCACGATTGTGATTATCTTTATTGGACTATATATCTCTACGGTCA
>CANQDY010000036.1 GCA_947593895.1 uncultured Bacilli bacterium | reverse complement strand
TTTTATATGTCGAATTATGTCAAATTAAGAATTTAAAAAGATATATTTAATAAAATTTTAACTATCTTTAATATTAAACTATCCTATAATTTTATTTTTTAATGATAGTATTACTTATTTGTTTTAAAAAATAATAAAAACCCTTAGTTGTCCAAGTTTAACTCATTCAAACTATAGGGTTAATATTTTAAATTTTTAATTTTAATTAAATTTTTTCGACTTCTAATGTGTAAGTCTTTTCTGGATTAAGATAAACTTTATTCTTTAAGACTTCAAAGTGTAAGCAAGAACCTAAACCAGTTGTGTATAATGATTCACCAGATTTTCCAATTAAATCTCCTTGTTTTAATTCATCGCCCTCATTAACAGTAATGTTACCCAATGAAGCGTAAATTGTTTCAAGTCCCGATTCATGTTTAACAACAATCATATTGCCATAAATTGAATCAGTAATCTTTTCACTGACAACTCCAGAAGTTGCGGAGACTACATCAAATACTTTTCCATCATAAGTATAATCTACGCCAACACTCTTCATATAAGATGATTTTTTATTTGGAACGGGAACAATTGCTTTAACTCTAACTTCAGAAGGATCGTTTAAGTCATAGAAATATCTTTCACATTTAGTTTCAACAGTAAATGGTTTATTAAATGTTTCAATTTTAACATCAACTTCACTATTTGTTGCACTAGTAGGAGTAGTATCACTAGAAGGAACTACACTTGAAGGAATATTTGCGATATCATCAGGATTAGTTTTATCAGAGAAATTACTCCCAATAATTAACGCACCTCCAACTATTACCGCGGATGTAAGAACTAAGGCAAGACCTGCTTTAGCTTCAACTGGCCAAGATTCAACTTTCGATTTGTTTTTCATAATTTTCACCTCAATAATAATCTTTCGCAAAAAATTTTATTTTATACAAAAAATTTTAAAATAATGAAATTTATATCTTATCGATCATGATTTTTATTAAAAATATTATATATTTTATTATCTAAACGCTATCCTAGTACTCAAATTACATTTAAAAAATTTATATCACTTATAGTATAAGCAATAAATCATTATTGGGTAACTAAAGTTATATTCAACTTTATGATCGCATACCATTTCGTACTTTTTATATTAACAAGAATCATTTATAAAATTAACTAATTATTATTTAATGATTTTATACTAGCTTGAGCAATATCAAAATCGTTCTTTTTTAATTCCAATAAAGTATCTACTTACCTTTTTAACGATATACTTTATGTTCCACTTTCCATAAAAGAATTAATAATTATATCTTTTTGTTTTATTGAAACGACAATAATTTTTCTAATAAATAATCGTGTTTTTGTGTTAAATGATAACCAAACTTATTCTCTCTTATTTGAGCAACGAGCAATTCCAAACATTATGCATTTTCTCATTACTAACCTTAAACATTTCATTATAATTAAATGTATGACATTTTCATTTGTTTATCGAAATTATAAATTCATTAAGGCAAAAAGAATTAGTTTTTATAAATTAAGATAGGAATTAACATTATTTGAATTAGATATCTTTTATATACTATCTAAAACTTATAACTTTAAATATATTATTAAATTTCTTTGTCTCATAATAAATTTCATTAAAAAGAAACAAAATAAAAAGTACTGCAGACATAACATTTATGTTTGAGCAATATTTTTTATTAGTATATTTAATTTTTAAAATGTTTCTTAAAATAATATAAATCTATTCTTCTATCTTCTTAACTCTGGCAATATGTCTTCCGCCTTCAAATTCAGTTGTCAAAAAGATTGATATCCATCGTTTAATATCGACTATTGAAAAGAATTTTGCACCAAAAGCCACCATATTACAATCATTATGTGCTCGTATTAAATAACTTACTTCATCATTATAACAAATGCCACATCTAATGCCCTTAATTTTATTTACTGTGATAGCTACACCTTCGCCTGTTGTACAAATCACGATTCCTCGTTGCGCGGTTTTATTTGCAACTAAATTTGCGGCCTTTTTAGCAAAATCAGGATAATCACAGGAATCTAAAGAATTTGTACCACAGTCAATGACTTCATGACCTAATTCTACGAGATATTTAATTATCTCTTGTTTACATAGGTAACCACCATGATCTGACGCAACGGAAATAACCATAATTAATCCTCCCAAACTTTCTTTATTTCTTCAAAACTAATACTTCCTTGTCTAATTAAAATAAGTTCATCATCACAAATTACTATTGTTGAAGGTAAACATGAATCTGTTTCTCCTTTAACAATAAAAGGAATTTTATCTTTAAAAACTTGATAAGTACATTCAAAATCAACACAAGTTTTTTCTCCGGAAATATTCGCACTAGTGACAAGCATTGGTTTACCTATTTCACGAATTAAATCGCATACCTCTTTTTTCCCGCTAACACGAATACCAATATATTTAGAATTAAGATGTACCCAAGGAAAAAGATCATCAAAATATTTAACCAAAATAGTAATTTCACCTGGCATAAAATGATTGACAACTCTTTTAGCTTTTTGATTTAAAATTGCATATTTGTCAACTTGCTCTTTGTCTGATAACATCAAGGTAAATGGTTTATCAGGTGAGCGTTTTTTCACTTCCACTAATTTATTGAAAGATTCTAAATTATCATAAATTATTCCCATTCCATAAACAGTTTCAGTTGGAAAAGCTACAATATTTCCCTCTTTAATTGAATTAATTAATTCTTTTGAAAAAAAATCACAAATGGTAGTTTTCACTCTATCACTTCCAAGAAAATTATATAATTTTAATCTTTTTCTATCTACTTAAATATATCGAAAATATAAATCTTCCCCCTAATTACATCATTATCGCAAGTATTATATCTAAGTTTTCCTTCAATTACACTTCCTTTCCCTTCACCAATAGTTAAAATGATAACTCCATTTTTATAAGATGGAACACACTGATTATCAAACTTAAATTTGCTAATATTTGTTCTTAATACCTCTGATAAGTATTCTTCTTTTAAAGAAAAAGCAATATCTTCATATTGATCTATTAGTTTTTCTTTATAATAGTAAAGAGAAATACTATCTTTAGGTGAATAGGAATTAGCTTTAATTTGATAAAGATATTTAAAATTTGAACCCTTATCAATTGAGGAATTAGTAAGAATTATTCCCGTTGATAATATCGATAATAAAATGTTAAACTTCATAAAAAAATCCCCCTTACCATCATTTTGGGTAAAGAAGATAATTTTATTCTTTTTCTAATAATAAAAATCGAGTGAAATCATTGATATCTTTTTTAAAGATAAAATTATAATTAGGTAATATAGACTTAATTATTACTATTAAATCATCAATTTGTTCTGGAGAAATTTCAAAGTAAGCTTTTCCTTTAGGTAATAAAACTTTATCTAAATCTTTTAAAATCTTTTCAATAATTGCTAACCCTTTATTATCAGCAAATAATGCTAAAGGAGGTTCATAATTTAATACCGACTTTTGAACAAAACTATTTTGATCAATATAAGGTGGATTAGATATTAAATAATTAAACCGTTCATTTCTTTTAATAACTTTATCCAGACAATCACTCAAATAAAAGTTTACTTTAGCATTTAATCTTTGACTGTTTTTTTTGCTTACCTTCAAGGCTTTAGAGGAAATATCTACTCCAGTAACAATAGAATCTTTTATTAGTAGATCTAAAGAAATAGCAATACAGCCACTTCCACATCCAACATCAATAATTTTTGCTTGTTTAATATTATTATCATTAATCTCATCAATTAATAATTTAGTTAATTCTTCAGTTTCGTTCCTTGGAATTAATACATTTTGATTTACCATAAAATCAAATCCCATAAATGGTGCTTCCTTTAAAATATAATAAAGCGGTTCACCACTTAAATAACGATTCAAATATTGAATAAAAATAGTATCATCAAAGATTTTTTGTCGTTCTATTAATAAATCACTATACGATAAAGAAAAAACCTTTTGTGCAAGATAATAAACATCTTGTCTAAAGGCATTGTCATTACTATAAGATAGAGCAGTTTTTAAAATATTATCTAACGAATTAGTCGCCATATTTCTTTGCTTCTTGTTCCATTTTATCTTGTTGGTCAGCATTAATTAAAGCCTCAATTATATCTTCAAGATTACCTTCCATAACTCGATCAAGTTTTTGAATGGTAAAAGAAATCCGATGATCAGTTACTCGATTTTGAGGGTAATTATAAGTTCTGATTTTTTCACTTCTTTCGCCTGTACCAACTTTTAAACGACGTTCATTACCAATCTTTTCATCTTGTTCTTGTTGTTTTGCCGCTAAAATACGAGTTTTTAATAAATTCATTGCAATTTCACGATTTTGAATTTGACTTCTTTCAACTTGACAGGCAACAACAATTCCAGTCGGAATATGGGTAATTCTAACCGCAGATTCAGTTTTATTAACATTTTGTCCACCAGCTCCACTAGAACGATAAGTATCAATTTTTAAATCAGCAGGATTAATTTCAACATCAACTTCTTCAGCCTCTGGCATAACAAGTACTGTCGCAGTTGAAGTATGAATTCTCCCACTCGCCTCAGTTGATGGAATTCTTTGAACCCGATGTGCGCCTGATTCAAATTTTAATTTTGAATAGACATCTTTACCACGAACAATAAATGAGATATTACTAAAACCACCGGCATTTGAAGGAGATTCGTCCACAATTTGAATTTTCCATCCTTGAGTTTCAGCATAGCGAGTATACATTCTAAATAAGTCACCTGCGAAAATATTTGCTTCATCGCCACCTGCTGCACCACGAATTTCACAAACAATATCTTTTTCATCATTTGGATCTTTAGGCAATAGCATAATCTTTAATTTTTCATATGTCTTTTCTATTTTTTCAGTTAATTCTTTAATTGTTTCTTTAGCGAATGCACTGATTTCCTCATCAGGTTCATTAGCCATAATTTCTGAATCTTTCAAATCTTGAATATCTTTTTTGTATCCTAAATATACTTCAACGGCATCAATAAGCGATGCTCTTTCTTTGTTTAAGACGGTTAATTTCTTAACATCAGAAACAACACCTTCATCACAAAGTAAATTGTCAATATCATTTACTCGTTGAACCATTGCCTCTAATCTTTCAATCATTTTATCTGCCATAAATTCACTCTCCTATATGTAGCCTTATAAATCATATCAAAAAAACAATTAAAATAAAACACCAAAAAAGAAAAACACCTGGGTTATTGATAAATATAAGCATTAAATGCTTAATAAATTAAATTTAACAAATTAAATACCAAAAATATAAACAAAAGAAAGTAATGAACTTTTCATTCTCTCTCTTTTGACATCATATAAATTTTTACTTTGTTTTTATCTTCTGTAATTGATAATGTATTTTTATGCACTACCAAAGTTATAGACTTAATTATGGTTTCACTTTATAAAGAATTTTAAGGATTTAGCCCTATAAATTTAGGATTAAAAACTATTTTTTATCGTTTTATTGTCTTTTTTTGTTAAAAAATCTACTTTTTCTAAAAAAAGTGTTTACTTTCTTATTTATCATTTTTTCTATATTCATGGCAAAGATAAAAGAAATAAATCTTATAGGTTATTTTGGTGATGTTTCTATTTTAAAAAATATTGGTTATTTTCTTCCTAAAGCTATGTTTGATTTTCTTGATACGAATGTTATCTAAATATTATTGCTTCTGCCTATAAATCTCATTATTTATTCTTTGAGTTTTTTAGAACCTTGACATACGCTCAAATTGTTAATTCAATTAGCAAACAATATCTCTTTGATGGAATTATCCCTTCTATATATAATACTTTTATAATCAAATACTTGATGGTATTAATTTTATTTGCTTTTCTTATATTGTATTTAATTATATAATTAATTAACAAAAATATTATATTATAATTCTGTATGCTAAAAAGGAGGGCATTATGTTTAAATTCGATAAAAACAATAATTTAGTGAACATTTCTAATTCATTACTACATTATTTTACCAATATATCACTAAATCAAACTCATTCTAAACTTGATCAAATATTATTAAAAAAAGACTATAAGAA
The DNA here is from genome assembly GCA_947593895.1 of uncultured Bacilli bacterium. Classification (GTDB taxonomy): domain Bacteria; phylum Bacillota_I; class Bacilli_A; order RFN20; family CAG-449; genus UBA3210. The sequence continues at coordinate 4,561 of CANQDY010000036.1, read as the reverse complement.
AATTGTTGTTATGCTATTTGATGGATTAGGTACCTCAATTAGAGAAAAACATTTATCAAAAAATGATTTTTTAAGGAAAAAAGAACGTTTTAATATTACCTCAGTCTTTCCTCCAACCACTGTTGCGGCAACAACTAGTTTTTTAAGTGGATTATATCCAAATCAAAATGGATGGTTAGGTTGGCAGCAATATTTTAAAGTTCAAAATATAATTGTAGAAATGTTTACAAATATTGTACCAAATCCAAGAAATCGAGTTAAACTTGCTCCACCTTTCTTGTCATCATTATATTGTTCATACAAATCAATTATTGATTTAATAAACGAAAATTCTAACACTAAAGCGTATTGTTTATATCCCGATTATATTAGAAAAGATGGTGCAAAAGATTTTGATGATTTTTTCATTCAAGCCGATAAAATGATGAAAAATGATATATCTCATTTTATCTATATGTATTGGCCCGAACCAGATTCATTAATCCACGAACATGGAACCGACCATATGATTGTCAAAAATAATGTTAAAATGATTAACAAAAAAGTATGTCAATTAGCCAAAAATAACAAAGATAACTTAATCATTGTTCTAGCAGATCATTCATTAGTTGATACTAAATTTTTCTATGTATTTGAACATAAAGATTTTAAAGAATGTCTATCCTCTATTACTTCGCTTGATAGCAGATCTGTGTTTTTCCATGTGAAACAAGACAAAATTCAAGATTTTCCTCTTTTATTCAACAAATACTACTCAAAATACTTTATCTTAAAAACAAAAAAAGAGATTATTGATGAAAAACTATTTGGTGAAGGAACAAATCATCCTTTATTTGAAGATTTTTTAGGTGACTATATGGCTACATCAATTTCTGAATATGGATTTACAAATGATTTAGACCACCATCTTATCGGAGCACATGCTGGATCTGTTAAAGAAGAATCAATCATCTCAGTATCAATCATTAATGATTAATTAACAAATTTTAAAAATTAATTATTTAGTTATAGCGAAAATTTAAAAGAGGCAAATTTAGCAATAGGTAATAATTAATATAATATGTTATAAGATACGAAAAACTTATTTCAATTTATAAAATAAAAACAATTGATTAATACATATAAAATTGTTTTAGTAAATTTATATTATTTTACTTGTGAAAATCATTGGCTATTTTTATTAATAATAAAATATGGATATCAACCATAAGTTTCATGTACCACAATATAATACCAAGAGAAATTTACCCAATTACATAAAATTCAATTAATTCATTATTCTAATTTTTATGAATTATCATTTTTTAACAATGGTTTTTAAATATTATCTCAATAAATCCATTATCATATTAAATTCTATTGCACTCTTCTTATCAATTTTATCATATGCTAACATTACATCTTTTCTCTTTAAATTTTTTACTTATGTTTCCTAACATTTTATAATAGATATTCATGTAAACTATTATTCTCATAATATAAGTTAATTGGAATAAATTTTCGTTTCTAAAAGAGCATTTAAATATATTTATTTCACTACATCAAAAATAACTGTCTTTTCTTCTTTCTTGATGATCTCATTTAAAGTTTAATGTGGTTATTATATTTTTATTCTTTACTATTTCAATTTTACTTATTTTAATTCCTAAATAACTATATTTTTGTATATTTTATAAATTACCTCCACATCATTTTAACTTATGAATATTAATTGAAAAATTATTTATTGAATATTTCAATTCTTTATCTTTAAATTTAGTTAATTGCTTATTACCATCATATTCAAATGTAATATTTTCTTTAGTTATCATATTCCCATACTTATTTTTATTACAATTGATATCGCAACATCATTTTAACGTATGTATTGCTTTTTCAACTTAGATTAACAAAACATAAAACAAATCAATACATCTGTTTAAAAATACACTTAAAAAGTGTATAATAAGTACCGGTGATAAAAAAATGTCTTACAAAGCTTTATATAGAACATATCGTCCTAGAAATTTTAACGAGGTTTATGGTCAACAACATATTGTCCGAACTTTATCTAATGCGCTGAAAGAAAATAAAATCGCACATGCATATCTTTTCTGTGGACCAAGAGGAACAGGAAAAACTACAATGGCAAGACTTTTTGCAAAAGCTTTAAATTGTGAAAACGGATTTGGTCATCAATGTAACATTTGCCCAAATTGTATCGCTATCAGCGAGGGTACTCATCCTGATGTTATTGAAATCGACGCTGCGAGTAATCGTGGAATTGATGATATTCGTGATCTAATTGATAAAGTCAAATACGCACCAATAAAAGGAAAATACAAAGTTTATATCATCGATGAAGTTCATATGATGACTCCTGAAGCTTTTAATGCATTACTAAAAACCCTTGAGGAACCACCTAGTAATGTTGTCTTTATTTTAGCAACAACAGAACCATATAAGTTAATGCCAACAATTTTATCTAGAGTTCAAAGATACGATTTTTCTAAAGTCAAAGATTCTGATCTTTTGGCTAACTTAAAAAGAGTTTGTGATCAAGAGAAAATTATTTATACTGAAGAAGCTCTTAAATTAATTGTTTCCTTATCTGATGGAGGAGTAAGGGATTCTCTTTCTCTATTAGACCAAGCTGTTGCTTATGCTGGAAATAATTTATCGGTTAAAGCAGTTCAAGAACTATTTGGATTATCCACAATAGAAGAAAAACTATCAATTATCAATCAAATAATCAAAGGTGATATTATCGGTTGCACTTCAAAACTTGATTCACTGGTTGAACATGGTGCTGATATCAAACGTTTAACTAGTAATTTAATTGATATACTTAAAGATTTATTAATTTATAAAACGACAAAAGATGTTACCATTTTAAAATCAATTAATCAAGAAATGGCATCTTCAATTAAAATAACTACTAATCAAATTATTAAAATGATTGATACCTTAATGGAAACTTATGCTCAATTTAGATTTGTTTCTAATATTAAATCTCTTTTAGAAGTTGCCTTCTTAAAAATGGCTACAAACTATGAAAATACCCCAATTGAAGTAGTTACTACACCTGAAATCAAAGTTCAATCAACAAGCACACCGGTTGAATCAAAAGAAGTAAAACCAGTAGTTAAAGAAGAAACTAAATATGTAAGTAAAGAAACCCAAGAAAAATTTAATATTCCTGCTTTCTCTGAGGAAGGCGATTATTATATATTAAGTGAAGAAGACACAATCAACTTAATGCAGCAAGGAGATAAAATTGCTAAAAATAATTTAATTGAAAAATGGGATCAGTTAGATTCTTATTTTTCAAATAACGAAATTGGAAAATACGCGGTCATTCTAAAGAAATGCTCTCCTCGAATTGTCAGTAAAAATGTTTTGGTAGTTGAAGCTAATCTTCAATCAATCGCTAATAAAGTTAGAATAAAACAAAATCAAAAGGGATTCCAAGCTTTAGTAAAGAAAATAACTGGTAAAGATTATTTAATTCTCTCTTTAACATCACAAGAAAGTATCGAAAGAGTTCAAAAATTTTCAAATTTAAGACAAGCAAATAAACTTCCGGAAATATATCCAACTGAAATAAAAATCTAAGAGGAGGAAAAAAGATGAATATTAATGTGTTAATGCAACAAGCACAAAAAATGCAAAGGGATTTAGAAAAAGCACAAAAAGAATTAAATTCTACTAAATTTGAATTTGATTCAGCAGGAGGAGCTATTCATATTTCTATTTATGGAAATCGTAAAATTGAAAAAATTGAGATTGATAAAGATGCGATTAATCCTGAAGATAAAGAAATGCTTGAAGATATGATCAAAATTGCTGTTAATGAAGCAATTGAAAAGATTGATAAAGAAAATGAAAAGATTCAATCAAAACTAACTAACGGAATGAAAATGCCATTTTAATTATGGAACAGTTTGAAACAATTGAAAAACTAATTAATAGTTTAAGAAAACTACCTGGAATTGGAATAAAATCAGCAGAAAGAATTGCCTATCAAATTCTTGATATGAAAAAAGATAACATCAATGAAATGATAGACGCTTTGCAAAGTATTAACGACATATCTACTTGTCCATTATGTGGATCTTATACAGAAAATGGGTTTTGTCCTTTTTGTAATGACCAACATAGAGATCAAGATACAATTGTAATCGTTAGTTTTTTCAAAGATGCTTTAGCTTTTGAAAAATTAAAATCTTATCATGGTTTATATCATATTTTAGGTGGATCATTAAATCCTGCAAAAGGGATTGGAATAAATGATATTAATATTAGCTCTTTACTTAAACGTATTGAAAATGGAAATATTAAAGAAATAATTTTAGCTACTAATCCAACACTCGAAGGTGAAACCACCGCTTTATACATCACCCGTCTTCTTGAAAAATATAAAGTTACTGTTTCTCGTTTAGCTTATGGTTTACCAATGGGAGGTCAACTAGATTACGCAGATGAATTAACACTAACCAAAGCTCTGGAAGGAAGAAATATTCTTAGAAAGGAATAAAACCTATGTCATTATTTATTACTTTAGAAGGTCCGGAAGGAAGTG
>CANQDY010000035.1 GCA_947593895.1 uncultured Bacilli bacterium | reverse complement strand
AGATTATACATCAACCGGTGTCACAATGACAAAATTAAGAAAAATTAATGCTTCCGAAATTAGCAATTATGTATTTACCTTAGAATTTTCATTAAAGTCAGTAATAAATAGTAATTTATATCTTAGTCCAACGAGCTATGTTTCACCATTATCAGTGGATAATATTACTTCTAGTTATGGTAACTTTTCTAAAGATTATATTGCTGGCGCAATTAGAGTTGTTTTCTATAAATATAATGAAGCAATTAAAAAATATGAACCCTGCTTTATTTGGATTCCAAATACTCAAATCGAATTATCATTAGACCAAGATGGTTATCATCTTAATCCTGATGGTAATGTAGAAACATCATATCGATTTTTAAGAAATAAAAATGAAAATGTCGATATAACAACAAATAATTTTTACAATGGTAGTCAAACTATAAATATGAATAGTAAGGATGTAAAAATCGTCTGGGGCGATTTAAAAGAAAATGATTTTCCGATAACTATTATTAGTAAAGGAGAATCAAAATATAAAATGGTTAGTTGGATTGATGGATATGATCGAGAAACAAAAATTCCTTTAGCGGGAGGAAAAGTCAATATGAATTTAATATTGTCTTTAGAAAAGGAAGAAAGTGAGGTAGCTTAATATGAAGAAAAAAAGAAGTAAAAAGAAATTGATGATTTTTGTATTAAGTCTAGGAGTAATTGCTCTTATTACAACTACAACATTTTCTTGGTTTTTCTTCTTTAAAGAAGTGGGAATAAAATCTGGTGACTCTGTTAAAGTTAATGTTGGTGCAAAGTTAGAAACTAAATTATCTTCTGAAGATGAAACAAAGTGGACTAACTCAATTACCATAAATGAAATAAGAGGTGATTTACTTGATATTTCTGGCGATGGAAAAGATTTTTTCTACCCAACTAGTCTTGATGAAAATAATAATCCTCGCAGTTATCAACATATTGAAGAAAGTTATCAAGGATATTATATTGAGTTATCATTAGATTTCAGAGCTTCAATTGCTATGAATCTTTATCTTAATAATAGTTCAAAAGTTATGGAAAGTGCAGAATTTACCGAATCCATTTTTAATAAGGAACTAAACGCAAATGCAATTTGTGGAGCAACTAGAGTTGCATTTTTAGAAAAAACCACAGATGTTAGTGGTAAAGTAAATGAAGAACTAAAATGTATTTGGATTCCAAATGACGATTATTGCTTATATAATGATGAAACTGATTATAATTTACCAAAAGTTCATACTGGTGATGTTAGTAAAAGAGAAGATACATATTATTACTATGGATATGATACTGAAGGAACTGAAAAACTTTGCAATTATACAGTAAATGATTATTTAAATGGAAATGTTATTGTAGGAAATACTTTGGCTAATGAATCTTTAAATACATTTGGCTATAATAAACCAATTCTTAGTTTAGATAATCAAACAGTCAAAACATTAATTATAAGACTTTGGTTTGAAGGTACTGATCGAGAATGTAGCGCATATCTATCGCATGGCTCGATTTCATATCAATTTGATTTTTTTGGCGCTAAAAACAAGGATGTTCAAACTGATGTTGATGCATTAAATGCAATCGTTGGATCAGGTCATCTTGATAATAATTTAGTTTATTTATATACCGATGATACCTTAATGAGTTATCCAACGGGTATTGATTATAGCATTGATGGAATTATTTGGGAGGAATATACCAATCAATCATTTGACAAAGATTTCTCAAGTTTATCTTCGTCTAAAAGAAACTGAAAATTTATTAGCGAGCGAATCTAGAGTATTAAATCTACAAACTATTGAATTAGATAAAAGTAATCCTGATACAGCTAAATTAGATGCTATTGTAGGTTCAGGCTCAACATTAGATAAAATGATCTCATTTTATAGTGATAGTAGTTTAACAAAAAGACCAGAAGGTATTGAAATTAGTCTAGATAAAGAAATATGGGAAGATTACACTAATCAAAGTTATAGTCAAGAAACTACTGATAAAGTTTATCTTCGTTTAAAAGAAACTGATGTATATTTTGCTAGTGAATCTAGAGAAATTGACTTAAAAACTATTACTTTAGTTAAAGCTGAACCAAGTTTAGATGAATTAAATAAAATTGTTGGTGTTATATCTATTACAGATAAAATGATTTCTTTCTATAGTGATAGTAGTTTAACAAAAAGACCAGAGGGTATTGAAATTAGTCTAGATAAAGAAACATGGGAAGATTACACTAATCAAAGTTATAGTAAGGAAACTACTGATAAAGTTTATCTTCGTTTAAAAGAAACTGATGTTTATGTTGCAAGCAGCCCAAGAACAATTATTTTAGAAAATATTACATTAACTGAACCTATAGCACTAAAAGGAGTTAAAACCAATGAAAAGATCTAAGAAAAAAAATAATTTTTTAAAAAAATATTTAATTGGTGTAATGTCAGTTACTTTAATTCTGGTTGCTTCGGTAACAACTTATGCTTGGGTAAAAAGAGAATGGAAACCATCGATTGGTGAGGAAAATCTTAAAATAGAAACCAGTGGTGCATTAGGAATTCGACTTGATGATGATCCTGGTTTATACAATACAGTTGGAATTAATCAATTCGTTGATATTAAAACATTTGCATTTAAACAAGTATCGAATTGTACTGGAAAAAGCGATGATTTCTTTACTCTTGATTATTCAGCTGATCTTGAAAATCCAAAATTAGTTCACCTTAATGTAAAAAATGTTGACTATAACAACAATTACACCACTATGGGAAAACAAAATGGTTATGTTGAATTTAATTTCTTACTTTTTGGAAATAGCTCGCTTACATATAAAGATATCTATATTGATAGTGAAAGTATTCTTCGCTATAATCACAAAGGAGAAAATACTAGTGGTGATCCAACACAAGCAATGAGAATATCATTAACATTTAAGGATAATATCCAAGCACCAAAACATTATGTTTTATCTAAAGATGGTTCATTTCACGAAGGAATTAGTAATGATGTTGATGAATCAGGAAGATATATATGTGATGGTGAAAAATTAAAAAGAGAAACTGATGGTTTAATAAATTTAGAGTTAAATAAAAGTTTCACGGAAGATGAAAATAATAAATTAATTCGCTTTGGTTATGATGGCGAAAACTTAAGCAAATTTCCTAATTATTATGGAAAAGACAATGTACTATTTACGATGGTAAGTAATAGTAGTATTGCAGTTACAATTAGAATCTGGCTCGAAGGAACTGATGGTACTTGTTCAGATGCAATTGCCGGAAGTAACTTTGACTTAAAATTAATTTTTAATAGCCATGATTACGATGATCCAAGTAAAAAATAATAAATAACTAAGAAAGGAAGTGGGATAAAACAATGAAAAAAAAATCTGAATTAACAATTTCAAAGATTTTGATTATGTTTTACTCATCCCTATTATTAATTATGACTAGTTATGCTTGGATGACCTATAACCCTGTTATTTATGGTAAAAAGGCTGGCCTAATATTTACTGAAGAGGATGACGGATTTGGTGATGCATTACAAGTTACTGACAAAAATTTAGATGCAAAATTATTAATTTTTAATGAAGAAACTAAAGAATATGAAAAAAGAACTGAAATTAATAGTTCATTAAAAGGAATTGTACCAAATGATACAGTTAATTATAAACTTGATTTAACTAATATATCAGATGCAATGGTAGTTTGTGATATTCTTTTTTATGGAATAACCACGAATAATCCTAACTTGTTTAGTTATCTTTTTGCTGGATTAAATGATATTGAGTATACTCGTAATGGAGAAATAGTTCAAGTCAATAATGTTCCATCATTATTTTGTGAACCAATTGATGATATAACTGAATCATTTGAAGGAATATATTCGTACATTTTAGTTAAATCGGTACCTATTCCGGCAAAAACTAATGTTGTTTTAGATTGTTTCTTTTACTTTGATCGTGAAGCAACTTTAGAAGCAACCGCAGATGCATATATGGATATCAATAAGATAATTTTATCTATCTAATTGGTCGCTATTTTTGGAAATAAACATTATGAAAGCAAAGAAAAATAAAATATTTTCAGTCATTGACTGTTTAATAATCACAATTGAATTAGTATTTATTTTAGTATTGACTTTTGGAAAGATATTTAATAAAACCCCATCTATTTTTGGATATAGTTTTTATTCAATTGCAACTAAATCAATGACTCCAACATTAAAAGTTAATGATGTTATTATTTCAAAAGAGTATACCGATGATATGAAACTTGAAATTGGTGATATCATAACTTATAATGGAACGACGGGTAGTTATGCTGACAAAAAGATTACTCATCGAATTGTTGATATTGAAGAAACAAATGGAATAACTTATATCACTACTAAAGGGGATAATAATCCAATAGAAGATCCAATAATAACTAGTGAAAATGTTGTTTCTAAAATGATTTATAAAACGGTAATAATTTCATTTTTATTTAAAATCTTATCTAATTTTTTTGGCTTCTTATTTTTAATAATTTTTCCAATATTATTTTTATTGATTTCGGAGATTATTGATTATATTAAATCATCTAAAGAAAAAGATGATGAAGAAGAAAATAGTGAAGATGTTAATAGTAACCAATCGATTGAAACTATAGAAATTAAAACTGACAAAGAAAGTAATATAGATAAACTTAATGAATAGAAAATAGTGAATTACTCACATTTTATTAATTAAAATTCAATATCAAGAAGTAGATTAATATCACGAGTGAGAGAGATAAATATTACCAAGTTTAAAGAAACCCAATTTTTCTTTTACTTTTAAATAGGTGATACTTATGTTAGCGTTATTAATAAAACTACTATCATAAATTTCACTAATATTATAATTCCGAATAAAATCAAATGATTGTTCAATAGGAATATCAACATTAAAAACTTTGAATTCAATTAAACGCATAATAACTAAGGCGATATAAACAATTAAGAAATGAACATAAACAGGTCTAGCTTCAAGTTTGATTTTCATAGGTATAAAAGTATCTTTAGCATTTTCACTAGTAATAAGTAAATTATAACTTGCAAAATCTAAAGCTTTTTTGATTTTTTTATTATCATCTGGATTGATTTTGCATTTATAAGTGAAATTATCAACACATTCTTTATAATGATATTTTAAAGTACTATTATCATCTCTAACTTCAATCTATTTATTAGTTTCTTTATCAGATAATAAACTCATTTTTTTAATTTCACTCAGATTTCGACCATGAACATATTTAGAGAAAATTAAACCATAATTTTATTGTAGCATAAATATTTTTAGCATAATTTAAACCTTTATCAGCGATTTGAATAATTTTACTTTTAATATTATTACTATTCTTCATTTATTTTAAATGCAAATTTTATTTGAATAAATAGTAATAAGTTATTATTATTTTTTGTTTATCATATTTTATAGTATGAATAAAATATCGTTGTTTTTAATTAATATAGTTGTTTTATTAAGCTTAATAAGTGTTCCTTTTGAAACATATCGAGCAAGTAAAGCAAATGAATTAATGAAGTATACTATTGTAATCGATCCAGGTCATGGTGGAAAAGATAATGGTTGTATTGATGGTAATGTTTATGAAGATGAGATTAATCTTTCAATTGCTAAATGTCTTTATGAAGAGTTAGTTTCTAAAGGATTCATGGTTTATTTAACAAGGGATGGTGATTATGATTTAGCTGGTGAATATGCATTAAATCGGAAGAATGAAGATTTAAGAAATCGTGTCAATATTATTAATTCTTGTCAAGCAAATATTTTAATCTCGCTTCATACCAATTATTATCAAAATCAAGATATTTACGGGCCAATGGTATATTATCGAGTTGATGATGAAAATAGTAAATCTCTTGCATTAGAGATTCAAGATAAATTAAATCAAATTTCTGATTTGAATAAAATTATTCATAGTGAAAATTTTTATTTGTTTAGAAAAACATCATGTCTTGCTTTATTAATTGAATGTGGATTTATTTCTAATCCAGAAGAAAAAATTAAATTAATAACCCCAACATATCATAATATTGTTGCTAAACAGATATCTGATGGAGTAATTTCATATTTAAGGAATATTAACTAAAGTATTTTACATAGGAAACTTAATTTGTATTTATTGTTAAAACTTAAATAATGTGATAACATAAATAATATAAGCTTTACAAAAATAGTAGGTTGATAAAGGAGAAATTTAAAATGAAATATATATGTGTAGTATGTGGATATATTTACGATGAAGATTTGGGAGATGAAGCAAATGGCATCGCTCCTGGAACAAAATTTGAAGATTTACCAGAAGATTATACTTGCCCTCTTTGCGGTGTTGGTAAGGATCAATTTGAAAAAGAAGACTAATCTTTGTAAATAAAGTGTTAGTTAATCCAGTACTTTTTTAATTATTTTGATTATAAAAAATGATTATTTATTAAATGAAGTTATGAGAAAATAAATAATTAATATATTTGTAAAAAATCTGATTTTTTTATTGATTTTGCTAATTTAATATATTATTATAATTAAGCGTTGGGCCTGTAGCTCAGTTGGTTAGAGCGCACCCCTGATAAGGGTGAGGTCGTATGTTCAAATCATTTCAGGCCCACCATTTAAATTATTCCATTTCATTAGAAATGTTTATATAGTAGAAAGTCACCTTTGGGTGATGTTTTTTTTTTAATAATTACGAAGGTAAAGATGGAATGAAAAAAGATGTCGATAAATTCAAAAAGAATTTTTTTCTAATCTTATCAAATTTAATTAATTATTACTTTAGTGAAAATAAAATTTTGTGATTAAAATTAAAAAAGGCAACAAGGACATATTCTTTAAAAAAAAGATTCTATGTCAAGTGGCGTTTATAAATAGATAGAAAAAAACTAGAAAGGTCTTTGAAAGTGAAATATTTAATTTTAGCTTTCTTCCTCTTGAGTCAATTTTTAATGGTTATGGAGTTTACTAAATTTTATGACATTCTAATTCAAATATAAAAAATTTTCAATAAGTTAAAAGCATACTAAAATTTAACGACATGGTCAAAAATTCTTAAAAAACTATCATTTTATTTCAATTTAAAAAATTGTACAAATTTTGCGATATTATGTAAATGAAAAATCAAAAATAAATAAAATTTTCAAATAATAGATACAATATATCTCAAATAGTAAGGAGAGAAAGTAAGTATAAACGGATATATCCAGTTTTAGTTAACATGATTTTTTATTTTTATTGTTCTTTTTTGCCGTTAATGAAAATGATATAATCAATACATAGATATTATTAAATCTTAATTGAAGCTTTAATCTCAAATTTAGTTGTAATAAATAACAATATAAAAATGAAAAAATAATTAAGGATAGCATTTTATTAAAAGTAATATCTAGATTATATATTTTGTAATATTATTAAATACAAAGTTAGGATAGGAGAAAAAATATGAATGTATTATTATTGATTACTCCCAAGTGTAAAGTGGAATATTTAGAAGAATCGTTTTCAATCAGACAAACGTTAGAAAAAATGGATTATCATCATTATAGTGCAATACCTTTATTGTCTGAAAAAGGCGAATATCTTGGAGTTGTTTCAGAGGGCGATTTATTGTGGTTTATGAAAAAACATAATGATTTCTCTTTGTTTGAAAGCGAGAAAGTTTCTATTATGAATGTATCAAGAAGACATGATTACGATTATGCAAAAAGTGATACAACGATTGAAGAATTATATCATATTATTTTATCACAAAACTTTGTTCCAATTATAGATGATCGAAATATGTTTATCGGTATTATTACAAGAAAGGATATTATTGGTTTCTTATATAAACAGGCATATTTGAATAAAAATAATATCTAAAATTAGTTTTTAGGTTGTGAATTGCTGTTTTGTTTATTATTATTTTAAAGGTAACATTAGTTAATTAGAAAAGGAGGATTTATGAAAAAAAATTTAAATTTAATTTTAGTAGGTGTTGGATTAATTTTGTCATTAATCGTGTTTGTCACAATGGCGGGAGCAGGTCTTACTGCACCAGTAGATTTAAGCGCTATAGGATTTTTATCTAAGCCTTTTTCTGTTTACGAAATGATGAGTAATGATTTAAATAGTAAAATCGCAGTAACTTGTTTAATTATGGTTATTGTAGGAACATTATTAAACGCAGTAGTTCTTATTACTGATGTATTAAAGAAATATAGCAAATACAATAAATTTATTAGTTTATTATCTTCAGTAGTCTTATTAGTTGGTGGAATTATGTTCTTCACACTTGCAACTGGAGATATTGGAAAACTTTTTAATTTAGGCGTTGGCGCAATCTTTAGTGGAATTTTAGCTATTGTTTCCGCAGTATGTATTGGCGTTCGTGGAACATTAGAGTTATTAAAAAAATAGTTTTTGATTTTTGTGAAAGCACAATAAATTATTTTTTAGAAAGGGAATTTGAACTTTTTATTTTTTTATAAATTTCTTTCCTTTTTCAATTGCGTCAATCTCCCATTTTGGAGGTTGATTTAATGTTATTTCATCTAATAATTTAAGTTCCTTTTTATCTAATTTATAACGATTAAATAAGTCAGGACGATATTCTTTAGTTATTAGTAATGACATTTTCTTTCGCCACTTAGTGATTGCTTGATGATTTCCGGAAAAAAGAATATTAGGAATCTTATCACCATTAAATTCGTAAGGTAAAGTATACTGAGGATATTCAAGTAATCCATTATTAAATGATTCTTCTGACATTGATTCATCGCTGATAACACCCGGAATTAATCTAATGATAGAATCACTTATTGACATTACTGCAAGTTCCCCGCCAGTGAGAATATAATCTCCAATAGAAATTAATTCATCAGCATATTTATTGATTCTTTCATCGATTCCTTCATAATGTCCACAGATAAAAATTAAATGATCTTTCTTAGATAGTTCAATTGCTTTTGATTGATTGTATGTTTTTCCCCTTGGTGAAGTTAAAATGATATGTGAAGATGGTGTTTTTACATGTTGTAAGGCATCATAAATTGGTTGACAATACATGATAAGCCCAGCACCCCCACCGGTTGGATAGTTATCAACTCGATGATTTTTATCTTTGGTAAAATCGCGGATATTAACTAATTCAAATTTAACCTTTTCTTTTATAATTGCCCGTTTAATAATTGAATTATTTAAATATGAAGAAAACATTTCAGGAAATAAAGTTAAAATGGTAATTTTCATTTTTCTATCATCCCTTTTATTAATTCAGCATTTATAGTTTTATTATCAATGTCAACATTCTTAATAAATGCTTTTACAAATGGTAAAAGTAAATCCTTTCCATTAGAGAGGCGGATTCTTAAAGTTTCATTAGCGCTATATTCTTCAATCTTTGTGACAATTCCAATTTCAATATTGTTTTGGTCGATAACTTTGCAATCAATTAAATCATCATAATAATAACTATATTTTTTTAATGGTGGTTGTTCTTCTTTATTAACTACAATCTGATATCCGATAAATTTAGTTATTAAATTGATATCGTTTAATTCTTTGAAAATCAAGTAATCAAAACCATTAATAGATGAATAAGATAAAATATGAACTTCTTTTAAGTCTTGTTTTTTTTCGCTATATAAATATACTTTGTTATTTTTTTTATAACGCAATAAAGCAAAGTTAGTAGACGACTTAACCTTAACTTCACCTTTTAATCCATGGGTTTTTAAAATAACTCCTAATGATAAATATTTCATAATACACCTCAAAAATATTATAAAAAAAAGATGTGGTTTTTGCCACATCTAATTATTCGTTTTCGCTAGTTTCTTCATTTACTTTTTCATTAGTATTTGAAGTAAATTTAATATGAACTTTTTCGCCGTTAGTTTTTCCTATAATAGATATAACCTCGCGAATGGCCTCTGCTACAGAACCATGTTTACCGATTAGTCTACCTGTATCTTCTGAATCACAAACAATTTGGAATGTGCGATCTTTTTCAGTTTCGTTAGGTAATTCATTAATGACAATGGCTTCTTTATTAGTTACAATTGGATCAATGAATTTGTGGATTGCATCAATGTAATCCATTTTTATTCTCCTTTTTTAACTTTGCTTTCAGCAAATAATTTAATAATTCCGGCTTTTGAAAGCAATGATTTGACTGTATCGGATGGAGTTGCACCTTTGTTTAACCAATCAAGAATTTTTTCATTGTTTAATGTTAAACTTGGAGCTTTTCCTTTTGCATTTGGGTTAAAGTAACCGACTTGTTCAATGTAACGTCCATCACGAGCAAAACGTGAATCTGCAACAACGATACGATAGATTGGATCGTTGTGGCGTCCCATTCTTGTTAATCTGATTTTTACTGCCATAATATGTTTCTCCTTTTCAAACAGAATAATCATAATAAAATTTATAGAGCCTGTCAAGTGTTTTTGCTTAACAAAGCATTTTTGATGGCAAGTGAAAAATAATTGGATGATCCATGATAAATGAAAAATAAAGTAATAACAATTTAGTAATTGAGTATGAGCAAAATTTATATTTTTTCCATTTAACTTAAAATATTATATAAGAGTAATTTTTTCTTGCTTTTAAACCTTAATTTTGATATTATAAACACGCATGTGAAAAATGCTAAGTTAATTCCTCCAGGCAGAGTTCCTATGAATTAATGAATTATTTACTTGAAAGGAGCGTGTTTCAATATGAACAATCAATTAGTTGAT
>CANQDY010000034.1 GCA_947593895.1 uncultured Bacilli bacterium | reverse complement strand
CTTAACCTTTTCAAGTCCATAATGATCTTCATCTAAAACTTTTATTACATTTTCTAATGAATCATTATCTTCTGTCTTAATTGACCAAGGTAAATCAACTAACCAGTCAATATAAGTTTTTGACATAGTAGCTTCAAGTGAAGCACCAGGCATTTGCTTATAGCGTTGTAATTCTTTTTTGATTTTCCTTTTTACTTCTTCAGGATAAGTCTGCTTTTCTAATTTATTAAGAATTTCCTGTTCTTCGTTTTCCTCACCATCGCCAGTGACTTCATTTAATTCATCTTGTGTTGCTCTTAATTTTTCACGAAGAATGTATTCTTTTTGTTGTTGTTCTGTACGTTCTCTGACTCTTTTATTAATTGAGTTTTCAATTTCAGAAGCACTTTTAATTTCTATAAGAACATCTTTTAAGAAATTAAGTCTATTAACAATATTTGTTTCTTCAAGCATTCTTTCCTTATCCTTTAATTCAAAAGGAAAATACTGACATAATTGATTGGTTAAATCTTCAGATGAAATTCCTTTATTAAGGCGATTTATTAAAGATGGTGGTAAAGTTGATGCACCAAAACGAGATAGTAAATTAACAATGTCGTCCATCAACTTTTCTTCTTCCTCAACTGATTCTGTGACAGTTGATTCAATAACCTGAAAATCCGTTTTTAAATAGTCATCTTCAGAATCAAGAATAAATCTTGGATTAATTAATTTAACTCGAGCAATTGAAGTTAATTTTACTCGAAAAAGATTCTTTTGTTCACGAATTGAACTAATATTACAAAGCGAGCCATATTCAAAAATGGCATCTTTATCAATCTTAGTTCCATTTGGTTCTTTTTGACTACAAATTATGATCTTCCCACCAAAATCATTTAATGATGTAGTAATTGCATTAACTGAAAAGGAACGTCCAACATCAATTTGATCACTACATCCTGGAAATAGTATAATTCCCCTGGTAACTAATAAAGGAATCATCTCATTATTTGTATCATTATTCATAAGTCTACCTCCTTTAAATTTGGTAGAATAAATAATCTACCAAATTTAGTTATTAGCAAGCATAAAATCAGTAAATAATTTATTAGCTAATTGACTAACAAAATTATTCTTGTTTTTTTCAAATGCCTTTTTGACATCATCAATACTCATTTTGTATTGTTCTGCAATACTTTTATATTGAGCATTGATCATCTCTTCAGTCACCGCTAAACCTTCAACTGACATAATTTTGTTAACGACAAGTGAAGATTTAATATTTTTCTTAGCCTCTTCTTTACGTTTTTCTGCAATAGCCTTTTCATCTCCACCATTAATTGCAACATAATCTTTATAAGTTAAACCGGATTGTTTAATTTGATTTAAAACCTGATCTAACATCGCATTTGCTTCATCTTCAACAACTGCATCAGGAATAATAACTGTCGCATTTTCAATAGCTTTATTGATAATTTCAGTTAATTGTTCGTTTTTATTTTCCTGCTCCTTTTTAACACTAATTTGCTTTTTGCAATAGCTCTTTAATGTTTCCTCATCAGTTACACCTTCAAAACCAAGTTCATCAATGAACTCTTTTGTTAGTTTAGGCATTTTCTTAATTTTTACTTCTGAACAATTAATGTCAAAAGTTGCTGGTTTATTTTTTAATTTTTCAACATAGTTTTCTGGGAATGTAACATTAATAGATCTCTTTTCACCAGCCTTGATACCAACTAATGCATCTTCAAATCCAGGAATAAATGAATTTGAACCAAGTTCTAATTCATAACCTTTTGCATCTCCACCCTCAAATGGAGTTCCATCAACATATCCAATAAAGTCAATGATGACAGTATCACCAAGTTGAGCTTCACCATCCTTAACTTCCATTATTGCATATTGTTTCCTTAAGTTGTCAATATATTCTTTGACATCTTTTTCTAAAATACGAACTGCTTTAGCCTTAATACCGAGTTGTTTATATTGACCTAAAGTAACTTCTGGTGGTAATGCAAATGTAATAGTTGCATCAAATTCCTTTTCGTTAATAGTTTTTACTTCAAGTTTTGGTTGAGTAAATACATTTAATTTTTCTTCTCTTACCGCAAGTGAAAATCCTTCATTAACTGCGTCAAATAATGCGTCATTTAGTACTTGAGCCATATTAATTCTTGCTTTAACCATATCGCTAGGAACATGTCCAGGTCTAAATCCTTTAACTGTTACCTTACTTGCATGTTTGTTATATTGCTTTTTAGTATATTTAGTCCATTCATCTCCTGAGCAAACTAAATTTACTGATACTTCCAAATTATCTTTTCTTTCTACTTTTCTTTCCATAATTAATATCCTCCTGAATATTTAGTCAACATTAGAATTATATCATAACTTTTTTTCATTACAATAATATTTAATATTATTCATAAACAATTTGAGTTAATTCATTGATTAATTCTTCAATTTTTAACTTACTGATTTTGTGTGAGGAAATAATGTAGTTTAAATCAAAATCTTGCATTAAATATTTCTTACTCATTACAATAAAAATTTCTTTCATCAATGAAGCATTATCTATTGTCAAATACGAATCAGGAAATTCTTTAATTTGAATCGTATTTAAAATTTCAATTGCATAGTCTTTAACCTGTGGATCAATATCTTCATCTTGAATCTTTTTAACACATTCTTGATACTCATATGTCTCAAGTGGTAATTCAAGAAGAGATGGATTTAAGGTATATGTTAACCCATCTTTTAAAAATTTAACTTCATTTTGATACTTTTGCTCAATAAGAATATAAAGAGCTAAAACTTTATACTTATGAGGAATATCACTAAGTAAAAATTTTTGAATTTCATCAATATAAGAACGAATATTAAGTTTTGATAAATATTCTAGACACGCAATCATCTTCTCCTCATTATTACTTTTCAAACAATTAGAAATTTCTTCTTTTGAATATGATTTAGGCTGATGATCAATTTTTTCAACATTTTCTTTTAATTCATTAAGTAAATCTTCAACAGTCATTGAAATGTATGGCATATTTTTATATTTTTCAATTATTTCTAGTACCTTCTTTACATTTTCTTGATAAGCATAATAAGAAACGTGATTAGAAATGAATAAAACAGGATCTTCCTTTAATAGTTCCATATGATTATTAACAAAAAACTCAAATTCTTCATCATTCTGCTTTAAAATTAACCTTTTCATTTCATTAAATAATTGATTCATATTAATCACTCCTTAATGCAATAACCGGATCTTTCTTAGATGCTAATTGGGAAGGAATTAATCCTGAAACAAATGACAAAATAACTGAAATAAATATCAATGATATCGCAGTCACCAATCTTAAGCTAACAAATGTTCCAATTCCTGTAATTGTGTTTAAAATCATATTTAATGGAACATTAATTAGCGAAGTAACTAATATTCCTATACCTCCAGAGCAAAATCCAAGGGTTATTGTTTCTGCGTTAAATAAAGTAAAAATATCTTTTTTTGAAGCGCCAAGACTTCTTAAAATTCCAATTTCTTTGATTCTTTCTAATACTGAAATATAAGTAATAATTCCAATCATTATTGATGAAACAATAAGCGAAATTGAAACTAATCCAACTAATACATAAGTAATCGAATTAATAATTGTCGAGATTGAGTTCATAATTAATCCAACATAATCGGTATAGGAAATTTGTTTAGAGTGATTCATAATATTATAATTTGAAATTATTTTTATAATTTCATCTTTTGATTCAAAATCTTTTGCATAAATATAGATTCTGAATGGATCATTACTTTCATTAACACCAAGGCGATTCATACAATCATCATAAGATATATAAGAATCTCCGATAATTTCAGTATAAAAATCAAGATAGGCTTTATGGCTATAAGTGTTAAATAATTGATCAATTTCCAGTGAATCATGATAAATCGTTTCTTGAGTGTTAACTGCATCAAATTCGATGTAATCAAATTCGCTATTGGTAATAAAAGTTAACATAAAATCATCGTATTTCAAGTCAAAATATGATAAAAATTCTTGTCTGGTGACATTTCTTGTATTTCCGCTTTTTGAATTTATCAACTTGATTGTTAATGTTCCCTCTAAACGATCGACAAGATTAAAAACACTTAAAAAACTATTTTTTAGATAATTCATTATATATGGTTTTAAATCCTCACTATATTGATTTTTAACATTTTCGTCTAAAGTTAACAAGTAATTATTAATAAGCTCTTCCTTTGATAGAAATGAATCGCTTAATCTTTTTCCAGTAAAAACAGAATAATTTTTATTTTCTTCCTTACTCTGTTCAATATAAACTGGACTTTGTTTGATTAACTCATTACACTTTTCAATCAACTTAGGCGAATAGGCAATAGTAGATTTAATACAGGTTGAAGAAGTATCAGCTTTTGGCTTAATTATTCCGACTACTTTTAAATTTATCTCAGACTCATTAAATAAATTCCGTAATACATCTTGATCAATTCTATCATCATTAATTAGTGTATCTTGGTATAAATTCATCATATGATTATCAACTTCAACTTGAGAGTATGGTTTGTATGATGAAGTTGGTAAAATAATCTTGTACTCAAGATTTAAAATTTCACTATAAGATAGAAAATCTGGATGGGTTACTTCTTGTCCATCAAGAATACGAAAAATATCATTTTTATCCCCTAAACCTAATGCATAGTAAGAATAATCATTAATAGTATTATTTTTATCTAATACTAAAAGACATTCATTTTCATTTTTCGGCCATCTTGATCCTTTTTCTTTTGCAACGAGTTCATATTGATTATAAATTAAATCTTCGTTAAATAATTTTGAATTATCAACACTTGGTAACATCGAACCAAATGTATTAAATTGATCTCCAAGCATCGTCATTATAGTTTTATCTACGCTTCCACCTTGAATCTCATTAATAATTTCATCATATAAGTTTTCTGGACCTACCTTAGTAATTTCTTGATTCTTTTCTAAATAAATATTTAATTGATGTTGATATAAATAACTAATTGATGAAGCAGCCTCTTTAAGTTTCATCGCTTCTGGGGAATCGCTATCAATAAATTTTTTAAATGATTTTAAATCATTACTATAACCATTTGATGAATATGAATCAAGTAAAGAATTTAGAGCATTGTTAATTAAAATTTTATTCGAAGCATCTACTTGAACATTATCATTTCGATTCAAAACAATATTCAAGAATTTAGTATAATCAATTGAATTCCTTTCTAGTTGAATTGGATATTGAGATAAAGTCTCTTGCTCCATTTTCTCAATATAAGTGTTTACGCCATTAGAAATTGAACTAATCAATGCGATACCAATTATTCCAATTGAACCAGCGACAGAAGTCAAAATTGTTCTTCCTTTTTTAGAAAATAAGTTTTTCAATGATAGCAAAAATGCTGTTTTAAAAGACATTTTAAGTTTTCTTTCTGATAGAAAAATTAGTCTTCTTTTTTTTAAATCCTTAAATTCTTTGACCTTTTCCTCATGAATTTTCTTTAACCGCTCCAAATCCTCATTTGAAGGAATAAATTCATCATTATCAGAAGCAATTACACCATCTTTTAATTTTACAATTCTCGTTGAATACTTCTTAGCAAGTTCTGGATTATGAGTAACCATAATTACTAAACGATCCTTTGATAGTCTTTTTAAAATTTCCATTACTTGAATTGAAGTATCACTATCTAAAGCACCCGTAGGTTCATCAGCTAAAATAATTTTAGGATTGTTAACAATTGCTCGAGCAATCGCAACTCTCTGCATTTGTCCACCAGACAACTGATTAGGTAATTTATTTGCAACATCATCTAGACCAACTTCCTTTAAAGCTTCAAGTGATCTTCTTCTTCGTTCATCTTTTGAAACACCAGATAAGATTAAAGCAAGTTCAACATTACCAATAACACTTTGATGATTTATCAAATCATAATTTTGAAACACAAAGCCAATTTGATGATTTCGATAGTTGTCCCATTCACGATTTTTGAAGTCTTTAGTTGAAACTCCGTCAATTATTAAATCACCCTTGGTACAACTATCTAATCCACCAATAATATTAAGTAAAGTAGTTTTTCCACAGCCTGATTGTCCTAAAATTGAAACAAATTCTGAATCACGAAAATTTACACTAACATCAACTAGTGCATTAACAATTTGTTCTCCAGAAATATAGTCTTTAGAAATATTTATAAGTTGCAGCATTTTCTCTCCTAACTACTCTAATATCTTACTTTATTTAAAGTAAATTTACAAGAAATCTATTAATATCAGATGGTAATACTAACGCAATATTCATACGATAAACATAGACATATGATCTAAGTACTATAAAAATTTTTATAAAAAAACAAAATAATAAAAAATTAAAAATTTATATTAAATGTAATTTAACCTCTAAAAGTATTATAATTCTTATTTATTTTTCTCAGATGATAGTTTATCTGAATTTGACTTCTTATCTTTCTGATAAAGATATTAAACTATTTCTTGAAACTTACTTTTAACTTTAATAGCGTATAATTATATGTGAAGTAAGTTGAAACATACATACATTTTATCAAAGCAACCACTGGTTGTTGGTTGCCTTTTTATTTAAAGAAAAATTTGTGTTTTCTTCTTATTTTTTTATTATTAATATTTTGAATTTTTTGTTCATTCACATTTCATAAAAAATTTCAAAATATTTCATTACACTATAAATTGATTTTATCCATTTCAAGTTTATCAAGAATTCTAAAAGTCATTATCGTCCACTTTGAGCATGATTAATTCGATTCGCTACATTGCTAATACCATGCATATAGGCAGCAATTTCACCAAGTTCAATTTCTCTTTGGCTGTAGTTTAATCTGGTCAATAAATCTTTAACAATCACTGTACATATTTTCATATAAACAAATGAATGTTTGATATATTTCATTTCAAATAAGGTGTTATCTGCCTCAATAATATAATTTTAAATATCTAGATTCTTTCTTATTTCTTTAAATGTTAATGCCATTTTTTCCTCTATTTTTACTTTAAACTAATTTAAAAAATTGATAAATTCAAAAGAAGCAAAACAAACAAAACAACACCAAGCACAATTCGATAAACGCCAAAAATTTTAAAATCATGTTTTTTTACATACTTTAGTAAAAAGTTAACGATAAATAGACTTACTACAAAAGCAATTTCGAGTCCTGTTAATAGAATCATTATTTCACTTAATACTAAATAATTTCCACTTGTAAAATATTTGAATAGTTTTAGCAATGATGCCATAAACATAATTGGAATTGATAAGTAAAATGAATACTGACACGCACTTTGTCTTGAGCATCCTAAAAGTAAAGCACAAAGAATGGTTACACCACTTCTGGATGTTCCAGGAATTAAACTTAATATTTGGGATATTCCAATTATAAATGCAGTCTTAAATGTAAAATCTTTTACCTCATTAATCTTTAATTTTTTATTCTTAATTATCATTTCAACTAAAATAAATAGTATTCCATAAACAATTAGAGTAATTATTACAGTAATATCATTATATAAATATTGATCTAAGATATCATCGAAGAAAAAACCAATAATTCCTGCAGGTATACAGCCAATGATAATTAGTTTCCATAAATAATAAATTTGTTTTTTTTCTTCTGTTGCTTTATTTTTTCCAAATGGCCATAGTTGATTAAAAAAAGTAAATATCACAGCGACTATAGCGCCAAATTGTATTACCACTAAAAATAGCTCAAAGAATTCATTATTGACACTTTGAAATTGAATAAAACGATTTAAAATTATTAAGTGTCCCGTGCTACTAATTGGCAACCATTCTGTAATTCCCTCAATCAATCCATAGATTATTGCGTAAATAATGTCTTTTATTTCCATAAAAATATCCCTTTTTCACTATATGAATTAAGAGATATTTTTTTGCCAATTACAGAATCAAAATAAATGAAATGATAATTACAATACCTAAACAAATCATCGCTAAAGCAAAGGTAAATGAAGAACTAACTTCTCTTTGAACACTAAACACCGTATCATAAATCAATTGTACTTTATTACCAATTTTATTTGAATTTTTTCGATCAAACAAATGACCGATTTTAAATGCTAGATGATGTCCATCAAAGTGATAGGTGTGTGAACGTAATATCGTTTTTCTAAACATATAAACAATGAAGTCAAATGCTAAATCAAGTACTCTTAATACATAAGCCATAGCAATATAAAGTGCATTAATGACCGGAACATAAATTAATGTTTCAATATCAAGCACCCTTGGATATAAATCCAAATACTCATTCTTTTTGTTTTGCAGTAATAGTTTTATCACTAGAATATACACTGCAACACCAATAGCAACTGAAATTAATGCACCTTTAAGGTTTTCAAAACTGAAGAAATTAATTTTTTGAGTTATTTCTTCAACGCCATAAAATTCTTTCGTTAAATTTAAAATTTTTAAATCCATAACATTTGGTAAAACTCCGATAATCACAATCATTATCGTGGATATGATAAATACTACTTTGTTAACTGGTGATAAATATTTCTTCATATTATCAAACTCGTCTTGCCGAGTTAGATTTTTCTCAATAAACAAACAGAAAAAAAGTTTAGTCATATAAGCGATAGTTAGTCCACCTGAGAATAAAAATAAATACTCAACAATTTTATAACCAACTAATGCTCCACCTGTTAAAGAATTAATATTGATATACTCTAATATTCCTTCATGAATCATTGTTTTGGAAATATATCCATTTAAAAAAGGGATACCCATTATACCAAGTGCACCGATTAAAAAACAAATCATTAAAAATGGTTTCTTGCGACCAAAGCCTTGAATATCATTTAAATTCAATGCATGAATATTCATTACTACAACACCTGCACACATAAATAAAACAAGTTTAATAAAAGAGTGATTAATCATATGAAGCAATGAACCGAATGCTGCGATAGAGCCATCCACTTTTAGTAATACCATAAATGCAATACCAGTCAAAATAAAACCAATCTGAGACATTGATGAACATGCGAGAGTTCTTTTTAAATTCACACTAAATACAGCAAGAATTGCTCCAGTAACCATTGTAATTACCGCTAAAACTAATAAAATTATTCCAAAAGTATAATTTCCATAGAATAAATCTGCTGATATAACGATAATTCCAAATACTCCAGTTTTTGTCATAATGCCAGAAAGTAATGCACTTGCAGGTGCTGGAGCAACAGCGTGAGCCTTTGGTAACCAAATATGTAATGGATACATACCGGCCTTAGCGCCAAAGCCAATCAATACTAAAATTCCTCCAACAAATAAATCTGTTGATAAAGGATTTCCTCTGGTTAATTCCCTCATTTGATAGAAATCTAAAGTGTTAAGATTTTTATAGATAATGAATAAGCCCATCAAAAGAATCATTCCAGAAGCAACCGCAATAGACAAATATGTTTTACCCGCTTTTTTAGATTCATCTTTTTCATCATGAATAATTAATGGATAAGAACTAAATGACATTAATTCAAAAAAAATGAATGTAGTCATTAAATCTCTAGAAAGAAAAATACCCATTACTCCACTTAATGTGATCAAATAGAATAAATAATATCTACCTTTATGAAGATATTTAAGCATATATTGCTTTGAGAATATAATTGTCATTAACCATAAAAATACTGATAAAAACGCATATATTAAATTAAAATAACTAACGCTGAAATTAAGTCCGAATCCACATATTTTGTCAATACTAAGAATTTGATTGGAATTTGGAGCGATAATAATTAAAACAACCATTGCAATCATTTCAATTACAGTAAGACAAATAACAAAAATCTCCCTTAACTTCTCAAACTTTCTCGATACAAAATAAGTAATCAATCCACTAAAAATAGGAAATAAAATTAAAAATAGAATTAATAATAAAACCATAATCTTCCACCTCCTAATTAAACATATTCATTAATAAGTCAATGAACCAGCCAGAACATAATCCGAAGGCGACACATGACAAACTAAATATAACAATTGGCGTTAGCATTTCTAAGTTTTTTTCATGTGCCTTTTCATAGCATGCAATACCAAGCTCATTTGGTTTATTAACCATCGATTTGAATGGAATTGATAAGGAATACATACCAGTTAATAATGCTGATATTACTAAACAAGCAACACCAATATATCCAATTGTGTTATTTAATATCAAACCTTCTTTAATAATATAGAATTTACTAATAAATCCAGCAAACAATGGAATGCCAGTAATTGAACAAGAAGCTAATAAGAAACAAATCATCGTAATTGGCATTTTCTTCATAAATCCATCAAGTTGGTATATATAATTAGCTTCACTATTTTCGATTATTTCACCGCAACAGAAGAATAAACAAATCTTAGTTATTGAATGAATAACTAAATGAATCAAACTAGCAATTAGACCTAACTTAGTCATAAATCCCATTGCTAAAATAATATAAGACAAATTAGAAATAGTCGAATACGCAAATCGACGTTTTAAATGTTGTTCTTTTAATGCTTTACATGAACCATAAATAATAGTAAAACAAGCAATTCCAATAACGACATATTGAGCCCAAGTTCCTTTTACATAAAATAGGCCTTGATTATAATAAGTAATTCTTATTAATGCAAATACACCAGCTTTAACTACTGCTACAGCATGAAGCAGTGCCGTTGTTGGTGTTGGGGCCGCACCGGCCATAGGTAACCAATAATGTAATGGAAAAATTGCACTTTTTACACCGAACCCAAAAAAACATAGCAAATATCCAATAGTATAAAATATATCAGTTGTTCCTAATGTAGTAAAATTTAAAATAAAATCATTATTATTTAATTTCGAGGTAATCATTATCATTCCAACTAATGATAAACTTGAACCAGAAAGTGAAAAATATAAATAGAATCTTCCAGCCTTTTTTGCCTCAGG
>CANQDY010000033.1 GCA_947593895.1 uncultured Bacilli bacterium | reverse complement strand
ATAACAGATATTTCTTTCCCTTTATAGTATCCAGTATAACCAAACATATTTCTAACAGTATTAACTTGAACAACATCAGTTAAAAATGTTTCAGCAATAAACTTTGCTCTTAATGGATCCCCAGGCATTAATACTGTCTTAGCAAATGCGTTGTCTGGTGCGTTGTTATGTGGTGTAGCCATATTATTTCCTCCTTATATGATACTTTAATGACTAAGTAGTTATTTTTTAATTGACGTCAACTATAAGTGTTGAAGATAAAACATCTTGATAAGTTAATCGATTATTTTTAATTGATAAACAAATTAAACGGATTATTACTGTTATTCCAAAACTTGCAAAATCAATTAAAACCATACCAATTATTTCTCTAACAAACATAGTTAAGTAATCGACGTCTGAACCATTTTGTTTTACCACTCTTATTCTAAATAGTTTTTTACCAATAGTTTGTCCTTTTAGAATCACTGGAATAATGACAAAATAAAAAACGATAAAAATAAAGCAAGAGAGACTGAAGACAATTATGCATAACATTAAACTAATTGTTTCTGTCATAGTTGCATTCCCTGCATCTTTAATTAAATTAATAATTGGAAAAAACATTATTAATGCACAAAAAAAATAAACAATCAACCAATCAAAAACAAAAGCCATAATTCGATATCGTGCTTTTGCAACTTCTCTCATTTAATCACCTTCTACAATATTATAATATCAAAAAGGGTTAATTAATAAAAGATTAATTTATAAATATAAATTAGCGACTATTTTTTTAATTTACTGATATCAACCTTGTTTATAAATCCTTCTTGATAATTATAAAATAGGAGTTTATCTTGTTTTCTTTTTTTATTTAGTAAATCGACATATTTACTTACAAGTTGAGACAATGTATACTTATCTTCAAAAAGATAATATGCAAGTGAACCTGGAATTAAATTTGCTTCATTTAGATATAATTTATCTTCATCTTGATTATAAATAAAATCAAATCTAACAATTCCACATAAATTAAATCCAACAAAAAATCGCTTAGCATAATTAACAATTTTTTCCTTTAATGATGATTCAATATCCGGATTAATTATTCTTTTAGAATTATTTTTTGAATAATCGTATTTATCATAAAATGATAAAACCTGATCAGAATGATTAACTTCTTCAATGTTAGAATATTCTAATTCATCATCATATCCAATAAGCGCGATATTGTATTCTCTTTTATTTAATATAAATGGTTCGATTATTAAAGAATTATCATATAAAAATGCTTCAAACATCGCACTTGGAAGTGACACTTCATCTTCAACTTTGTTAATTCCAATGGAAGATCCTAAACAAGTTGGCTTAACAATTAATGGAAATTTAATTTTTTTGGTTAATCTCTTTATTAATTCTTGATTATCAACTTGATATTTATAAATGATTTCTCCCGGAAGACAAGGTATTTTTAATCCTCTAACACCATGTTTAAATAAATATTTGTCTTGAATCAAGCTACCATGATAAATACTTTCACTTAAACAAGGAATTTTAAGTTGTTGAAAATAACACGCTAATGATCCATCTTCAATATTTTTTCCATGCCCTAAAATTAAAACTTGGTCAAAATAATATTTTCTAAATTTTGTTTTAAAAAAATATTTGCCACTTTTATTAACAAATTTTCCCAATGTCAATTTTTTATCCTTAATAAATGTTGGTGTCAATGTATTGACTATATAAAACTGTTGATGCTCATTTAAATAAATTAAAAATGATTGATTATGATCCAAATTTAATTCTTTACAAATTTTAATACCAGTTAAGCAAGATATTTCTTTTTCAACTGACATGCCACCGCATATAAAAGCAATTTTATTCATAATTTACCTCAAAAATATATTATCCCCTTTTGCTAACAATAAGATGTTATCTGGGTTAATATCTCTAATTAACTTATATGCTTGCAAAATGCTTTTTGTTATTATTAATTTTTTAAATTCTCCATTTTTTACTAATGGATGATTTTTTTCACCAATGAAAATCACAGAATAATTTTTCAATAACTTTTGTAATGTTTTATTTTCAAATTCAAAGTTTTTGCCTTGCTCAATAATTCCTCCAGTAATAACATACGTTTCCCCTTGTAAAGACTCAACCAGTAGAAGAGAACTTTTAATTCCTTCTAGATTTGCATTATATGAATTATCAATTAAATACCCTTTTTCAAGTTTAAAAACTTGGTTTCTTCTTTGATAATCACAAAATATAAGTGATGAATTATATAATTGATACGATCGGATATTAAATCTCTTAACAATTTTAATTATTCCATCTAAATATGTGGAAAAAAATGACTGATGAACATTAAAATGATATACTTTTTTTTCATATTTAAAATCCATTCCATCAATATTGTATTTTACTAAATTTACATTGTTTTTAGAGTAAAATATGGTGTTTTTTAATTTTACCTTATTAAGATATTCATTATCTTGATTCAAAAATAAAATGCCTTTGTCATTTAATAAATCGTAAATTTTTAATTTTTCATTTAGTACATTTTTTACATTTTTAAATGTAGCTAAATGCATATTACCTACTGAAGTAATAACTCCAAAATCAAGAGTAAATAATTTTTTGAAATGGCACATTTGATTTTTATTGTCGACACCTAATTCTAAGATCAGAATATCACATTCTTCTAATTCGTCATTAATGTATTTCGTTAGTCCTTTAAAAGTATTGATATTATTCTTTGGTGTTCTTACTAAATATTTCGTTTTTAAAATCGAGTAAAGATAATTCCGAAAACTTGATTTACCAAAACTACCGGTAATACCAATAATTTTCATATTTTTCATATTATTAATTTTCTTTCGTGCTCTAACTACATAATGATGTTGGATCAATATTTCAAGCGGTAACAATAGATAGTAACTAATAATAATTATCGATGGTATAACAATTAATTTTATTAAAAATAATTGATTAAAAAATAAAAAGCATATAAATGATAAAAGAGAGGATAAAAAAATTAATGATATGCTTCGACGAGTAAAACGCAATCTGATTTTTCCAAATAAGATAATATTAATAACGATAGTAAACAAATGATAGATTGAAAAAAATATTGTATCAAATATTATGTAGCTTAAAATATCAAATCCAAATAGAAATATTAATTTAATATTATAATGAGAATATAAAGATCGAATCATTCTTTTTGGTGAATAATATTGGCTCATTAAAACATTTACTTCTAAAATACTGAAAAAAATCAGAAGTAATATCGTTATCATCTTAATTACTTCATTTAAAATATCCATTAACAAATAAAACAATCTCCTTTACATAATCTAAATATGAAAAATGATTGCCATTATACATAATAATTTTAGAATTTGGCAAAAATTTTTTTATCTTAAAAATCTGATATTTCCTAACTTGATCATCATTTTTAAATCCAAATATTATTACATTTTTGTTATTTTTATCCACTTCTTTTAAATAATAAGCATAAGAATTAAGAAAAGTTTTTTTCATTACTCCTTTTGCATTTTGATAATCTTTACTTCCTCTTAAGAACTTGGGAATTGGTAAATGACATTTTTTTAGCATCTTATAAAGTTTTACTTTAATTGCTCTTTTAAGGCTAAAATGTGGTTTTATAAGTGAAGGCGCTAAAAGAACTAAGAGGTTTACTGGATATTTTAAAGAATAAAAATAAGCAAGTTTTCCACCAAATGAATGACCAATAATTACTAAATTATTACTTACATGCTGTTCAACAATTTGATGAATCTCCTCTATAAAAATATCAATTGTATACTCCTTGTTAATTTCAGAAAAAAGATCTAAAGATATTATATTAAATCGACTAGAAAAAGGCCGAATAAATACTTCCATATATAAATCACTAGTATTCCAACCATGGATTAATAGTAATGTTGGAAAACTCACATCATTAAAATAATATTTTGATTTAATCATTCTACTGTGACCGATTTAGCTAAATTCTTTGGTTTATCGATATTAACATTTAATATTCTACCTACATATAAACTTAATAAGTCACCAAATAAAACCTGCAAAAGAAAATCTAGTTGATTGTTTTTAAATAACTCAAACTGAAATATATTCCCTTTTCTTGATTTAATTTCATTTTTTGCTAGATCAATTACTTTATTAAATTCAGGTAAAGAATGAATAATTATAACAGGAAATTTTTCATTTATTAAAGCAAGAGGTCCATGTTTTAATTCGCCAAGAGGAATAGCTTCACTATGAATATATGTAATTTCTTTTAATTTTAAAGAACATTCTTTGCATGCATCATAGTCGATTCCTTTACCTAAAAAATATAGTGATGAATATTTGCTGACATTCTTTGCAATATCTTTAATTTTACTACTCTGATTTAATACAAAATTTAAATTTTTAGGAAGTTCTTGTATATCATTTAAAGATGAATTATTTATTTTTGCATTTAATAAATATAAAAGAACTACTTCACCAAAATACGCTTTTGTCGATGCAACAGAAATTTCCTTTTTAACCATAATATCCAAATGTTTTTTTACCATCCTTGCAATGCGTGATTCTTTATTATTAGTAATTCCAATTGTAAAATAATCGTTTACCTTATCTAAAGAGCGAATGATATCCAGTGTTTCTCCGGATTGTGATAATACAATAAATACTTCATTATTATCAAATATGTTTTTTTCATATATAAATTCGCTGGCAAGTTTTACTTCAATGTTAGGATGAAGAGAAAATCTTTTGAATGTTAGTCCTGCATGGTAACTGGTTCCACATCCAATTATAGTTATTTTAGATGCTTTTTTTAATTTATCGATTATTTCTTCATCAATTATTACTTGATTATTATTTATATAATGATTTATCTCATATTCTAATACTTTCGGGCATTCAAATATTTCTTTTTCTAAATAACAATTTATTTGATCTAAAGGTTCAATATCAATTGTAATTTGCGAAAATAGCACATTTTGAACCTGATTATTTAAGTAAACACAGCACTCATTTTGATTAATGAAACCATATTGATGATCTTGAAGTTCAAAATAATTAATTTTTGATTTATTAAATGCATAAAGATCACTGCTAATTAAATAGCCATTTTTTTCTTTACATATTAATAAACTAGTTTGATTTTTTAAAAAATAAAGGTTGGAATTCTCTCTAAAGATAACTACTAATGAATAACTTCCTTTTAACTTTTGATCTAATAGATTTAAACTTTTTAACAAATCAAAATTTTCTAAATAAAGATATTCTAAATAATTAACTACAACCTCTGAATCAGTTTCCCCTTCTAATTGATAGCCATTTTCTATCAATTCTTCTTTTAAATTTAGATAGTTATCTATCGTTCCGTTGTGAACTAAAGAAAATAATCCATGAAAAGAGATAAAAGGATGAGTATTTTCTTTAGAAATTTTTCCATGAGTTGCCCATCTAGTATGACCAATAGCATTCTCACTAATAAATGGACGAACTTGTTTAATTAGATTTTCAACCATTAATGGAACTTTAATCATCTTAATATCATGATTTACTAAATAACTCACCCCTGAAGAATCATATCCTCGATATTCTAATCTTTTAAGACCATTTATAACATTTTTGTAATGATTTAAAATACCAACACTTCCAATTATTCCACACATTGTTTATTTCTCCAGACTCTCAAAATATGTCTTAATTTTATTAATTGTATCTTTATCTATTGATTGAATGTTAATACGCAACTTATCTTCCGTTCCACTTTCTCTGATAAGATAAAAATCATCAAGAGATAAAGAAGTGATAATGAAATTTTCAATTTCATCTTTCTTTTGGTATAATTCACTAGAATGTAATATGTCATAGGAAAAAGTTTCATAACGATCAAAACTAATCCATCTACTAGTATTTATGATTCTTAAAACACGAATTAGTGAAAATAAACCATCGCTATACAAATGATCTTTATATATAAAGTGTCCAGATGGTTCGCCACCAAAATCAGCGTTTTCGATTTTCATTGCATTTAATACATTGCTATCACCTATGTCACATATTTGATGACGAATATTATTTTTCTTACAATAATTAATTAATCCTTGATTAACAATTTTTGTGAAAACAACATTATCATAATGAAAATAGTTGATTAAATTAACCATAATATCATCACCTTGATAAATTCGTTTCTTGTCAACCATAATTAGTCGATCACCATCGCCATCAAAAGCAAATCCGTAATCTAAATTATTACTTTTTACATAATTTTGGAGCATTTCTGGATAACACGCTCCAACATGATCATTAATATTTTTTCCATTAGGCTGATTATTTATATAAGTAACATTATCTAATTTAATTTTTTCAGAAATAAATGAAAAACTTCCATTCGCACAGTCAACAACTATCTTATGCTGATTGGAAAAATCAATTAATGAATTAATAAAAGACAAGTATTCATCATTCTTATTTAAATACTTTAAACCACCTAATTTATCCGCTAAAGAAAAAGGAATGTCATGATTGAATTTTTCTTTAATATAATCTATTTCTAATGGATTAATCTTTTCTCCTGAAGAATTAAAAATCTTTATTCCATTATCAAAATAAGGATTGTGGCTCGCTGTTATCATAAATCCATAATCGTATTTATAATTCATTAAAAAAAAACTAACCATTGGAGATGAAACAACATTTACAATATCAACATTGCAACTCTTGGTCACAATCCCATTTACTAGTAAATTTACAATTTGAGGACTTGAAATTCTTGTATCGTATCCAATTAAAACATTTTTAGATTTCTCACCAAGAATTTGACCAAGTTTAACAACAATATTTGAGCATATTAAATCAATAGCTCTCCCTCTGATTCCATCAGTACAAAAAAATTTCATTCATCTTCACCTAAAAAAATATATGAAGACAAATGAAAAAATAATCTAAGTTTAGATAATTTCTAATTCTAAGCGTTTAATTCTTCGATTCTGTATATCAAAATAAAAATTTACTTTACCTTCTAAGTTTTTTGTTTCATATTTAATACAAACCGAACTTTTTAAAACTCGAACTATATCTAAAGGTCTAGCAATTTTTTTTAAAATTTCTAACATTTCCTTATATAACAATTCCTTTTTGTCATTTATCAGATAGCTAGTTGACTCTTTGGTAAAATAACGATTAATCTTTGAAAAATCATTATTATTAATGTCATTGATAAAACTTAAACTTAACTCTTCCTGATTCATTATCTTTCTCCTAATATTTCATTAACCTTACAAATGAAACGTGTTCCATACATAGTTAATGATAGTTTTTTTACATTCTTCTTTCCAAATTTTAATTGCATCTGATTAATATATTCTTTGCTTTCATTTTTATTGACAAACGCAATCATAGTTCCAGCAAATCCACCTCCGTGAACTTTCACTGAGCCATCCTTAATAATATGTTTGCTAAATAATATTCCTTGAGGTAAATTCTCATTAATATCACTAATATAACAATTCTTCAAATTATAGAAACTTGACTCTCCTGATTCATTAATCAATGAAATTATTTTTTCTTCATTATTATTTTTTATCGCATTTAAGAACTCATCGACACGAAGATTTTCTTTAAAAAAGTGTTCACCTCGCAAGTATGTATTTAGACCATATTTTGTAATTAACCGATTTTTCATTCGATAAAAACTTTTCTCATCAACATCTCGAAGATATAATTTATTAAATTCTCCAGAAAGTTTTTTCATATCTTCACTTATCGAATTATATTGCTTGTTTAGTTGTGAGTGAGAATCAAGACAGTAAATCAGAATTATATCATATTTTTTTAAGTGAAAATTCATCTTTTTAATTAATGGTCTTTCACAATTTTTAAAATCAATATAATTTATTCCACCAAAACTAATTCCCATTTGATCTAATAATCCACATTTTTTATTAAAATAAACTATTTCAGCTTGTTGAGCAATTTTTGCTAAAAGAAGTTTACTAATTCGATTGTAGTTGTAGCAATAAGAAATTATTTTACCGATTAAAAGTTCAAATGCAGCAGAACTAGAAACTCCAGCGCCTTTAAAAATATTTGTGGTGGTAATGATTTCAAGACCTCCTAATTGGTAATTATTTTGCTTAATAAAGAAAAGAATTCCCCTGATAAGTCCTATTGATTTATTAAATTCATTTGATTTGACCGAAAGATCATTCAAGTCAATTTTCATTTCTCTATAGCCATCTGTTTTATATATTAAATAGTGATTGTTTGTCTTTCTAACTAAGGCTAAAATGCATAAATCTATCGTACTCACTATTACTTTTCCATGATTATGATCCGTGTGGTTGCCAAGTATTTCTATTCTTCCAGGAGAAGAAAATAAATACTCTGGGTTATTATGATAATATGAACGAAAAAAGCTTGCCAAAGTCATAATTTTACTTTTAAATCTTTTTCTTTTCTCACCAATCATAAATACACCTACAATATCATTATTATATCAAAAACAAAGCAAGAAAAAAAAGAAGCGATTACTCGCTTCTATAATATTTATTTTATTATCAATATTTGTTTATTGTGATATTAACTCCTTCACTATTCATTGAACCGATAGTAACAACATATGGTAATTTGGTTCCATCGTTTAAATTCGTTGCTTTGTTAAAGAACTTTTGATAAGTATCTATATCAAAACTATCATTTTCTGCAAATAGAATATCATTATTTCCATAATTCATGCTATATTCTTTAGAATTTGCAAAAGTCAATTTATTAGTTGCTTCAATAAGATGGATCAATCGATATGGGCTATTTTCACCATTTACATCATAAGACATATATTCAGTATTTGATGCTCCTACATAATAATAAATATTTGAATTTTCAAATTCACTTTGATTAATATTATCTACATAGGAAATATTTTTTGAATCATCTCTCAATACTCTTGAATCTACATGATAAATTTTTACACCACTTGTTGAATAGTTACTTAAACCATTAGAATATTCAACTAAATCCTTTTCATTTAATCCTGTCGGTGTGTAATATTCGATCATAATATATTCATCATATGGACTATTATTGAATGTATTATCTCTAAGTAAAATGCACTCACCAGTTGATTCAAACGGTTTTAAATTAATTGTTAACGTGTCTTTTGTACCATCAACAACATAAGGGCTTACCCAATTAAGAAGATATTTAGAATATGCATTATGATCAGCAATATTACAATCCATCATATCAACACCACCAGCTTCACCATGAGTATCAGTTTCATCATAGCTATAATAATCATCTAAGCCTAATAAATGGCCAGTTTCATGGATATATGTATGTGCATCTGGTTTTGAATAACCACCCTCAAACATAAATTCATATGAAGCCCAACAATAATTATATCCTACTGGTGAACTTATATTACCTTTCTCTAAATTATCATAATCCCAATAAGTATATGCCCAATATACATCGCTATTTCCATCTTGATCAAATGGATTTGCATATACCATCCATATTCCATCAACAAATCCGTCTTTATCATTATCATATTCTGTTAAATCAATTTTCAAAGTATTTTTGACCCAATCTATTACTTTTTCAAGCATTGTCCAAGTTGGATCATAATTACTATCATATGATTTAGACAATTTTTCAAAAGAAGTAGTTGTATAAGTTGAATGAAACCAAGGAGTAACTTCACCTTCAATCGTTAAAGCTCCATATGAAGATTTTTCATAATAAGTTCTTACTGATTCCCAACCAGTATCTTCACTATTTCCAAAGAAATTATCATATATTAATTCTCTACTTTTTGTTTCACCACCTTCAAGTTTAGATGATGCACGATAATTTGAAAAATCAACAGGAACCACTAATAACTTTGATTTACCTTCACTTGGAAGATAAGTACAGCTATTCCATTCTCCTAAATTCTTTAAATTCAACGTTGAATGTGGAATAGGTTGATAATATCCGTCATAATTTATTTTTTTACTTGGTACTTTACTATTTGTAGGATTCAATGAAGAAGTGTACTTAAATTTATTTTCATCGATTGGATCACTAGGTTTAGTTACTTCACCTTGGCCCTGTCCATTTACAGAATTAATCGTAATTGAATAAATATATACTCTCTTTTTTTGAGCATTTGTTGAAATAGTAAATGAACTAGTTGGTGAATTTTGACTGAATATGTACTCTTCATCTCTAATTGAGTTAACAATATTAGTTTGTGTTTCTCCATTAGATAATTTAATTTCAACTTCAACATCTTTATCATTATTATAAGCTTTTGCGGAAATAACAATCGACTTAATAATCCAATTTGCATTGTGGCTTATAGTTATTGAACCTGTTTTTTTACTTGAACCAAGTCTAATGCCTTCTCCCTCTCCAAATACGGAACTAACGCTATCAATTGATATACCATCGATATTTTGTACTAAACCATCTGTAATTTCGGTTGGAGATAAGCCATATGTATTATCATATTCACCAAAAATTAGATTATATGAATTAATAACACCTTCAGTACCTGATGAACTTGAGGTACTTGATGTTTCTAAAGTGGATGATTCACTACTTATAGATGTATCACTAGAAACTGATGTACTATAAGAAGTTGATTCGCTACTTATAGATGTATCACTAGAAACTGATGTACTATAAGAAGTTGATTCGCTACTTATAGATGTATCACTAGAAACTGATGTACTATAAGAAGTTGATTCGCTATTTGTTGATGTTTCATCACTTTTTACAATATTAGAATCAGAACTTGAACTAATGTCTTTTTCCATATTACAAGCGGATAAACTTAATAATAAAGGTAAACATAGCAACATTATTTTTTTGTTTTTCATAAAAAATTTAACTCCTAAATCTACAATATAAGTATAAATGAAATTAATAAAATAGTAAACCAAAAATAAAAAAAAGCCCGGCAGCTCGCTATTCTGTCCGAAACGGATACCTTCGCCACTACGGTG
>CANQDY010000032.1 GCA_947593895.1 uncultured Bacilli bacterium | reverse complement strand
ATTTATTACAACTATCAGTGACTATCTTTAATTGAAATAGATTATTATATTAATATCATCGCATAAAAAAGTGGACAACCAGTCCACTCTTTATCATTATTAAATCTACTTACCAATTTGTTTCAGATGCCAAATATCTTTAACATATTGTTCGATTGTGCGATCACTTGAAAAATAACCCGCTTTTGCAGTATTAATTAAACATGATTTTGCCCAGGAATTGCGATTTAAATATTTTTCATCCATTTTTAATGACGCATCAATATACATATTCAAATCTTTTAGGATAAAGTACTCATCATTACGATACATAATCTCATCGAAAATTACCTTAAAGTCATCATAATTCCTGCTCCAGCTACCATCAATTAATGAATCGATAATTGACTTAATCCATCCATCATTATGATAAATATCCCATGGCGAATATAATCCTTCTCTTCTTAAATGTTCAATCTCTTCTGTTCTTAATCCAAAAATGACATCATTATCTGATCCAACTAATTGATCAATTTCAACATTAGCCCCATCTAAAGTACCAAGAGTTAAAGCACCATTAATCATGAATTTCATATTTGAAGTTCCTGATGCTTCTTTACCCGCAGTAGAAATTTGTTCACTGACATCCGCGGCTGGAATAATAATTTCTGCTGAAGACACACCATAATTTTCAATAAAAACAATCTTCATATACTTTGAAATCTCTGGATCATTATTAACAATATTTGCTACCGCATTAATTAATTCGATAATCTTCTTTGCCAGATAATAACTTGGAGCGGCTTTTGCACCAAAGATATATGTATGTGGATAGATTTTGAAATTGCTATCGGCTTTCATTCTTTTGTAGAAATAAATAATTCTAAATATATTCATTAGTTGACGTTTATAGGCGTGCAATCTCTTAATTTGAACATCAAAGATTGAATTTGTATCAACATCAATATGATTATGCTCTTTAATATACGATGCTAATTTTAATTTGTTTTCATGTTTGATATCAAGAAATCTATTTTGAATATCCTTATCATCTACAAATTTTAATAATTTCTCTAAGTCGTCAGGATTTTTAATCCAAGAATCAGAAATTAAACTTGTAACAAGTGATGAATAAGCTGGGTTTGCACATAAAAACCAACGACGATGAGTAATGCCATTAGTCTTGTTATTAAACTTTTCCGGATATAATTGATAGAATTCTTTAAATGTATCTTCACAACAAATCTTTGTATGCAATTTCGCTACACCATTGACGCTGAAACAAGCGTGAATTCCAAGGTTAGTCATATGGATCATACCATCTTTAATAATCTTAACTGAATTGATAAAATCTTCATTATAACCTTTGCTTCTTAAATCAAGAATAGTTCTACGATTAATCTCTTCAATAATCATATAAACTCGTGGAAGCAAATTTGAAACATAACTTACAGGCCATTTTTCTAAAGCTTCCGCCATAATAGTATGATTTGTATACGCCATCATATGAGTCACTTGATACCAAGCTTCATCCCAACCAAATCCATTTTCATCCATTAAAATTCTCATCATTTCTGGAATTGACAAAATTGGGTGAGTGTCGTTTAATTGAAATACATATTTTTCGCAAATATTATCTAAACGACATTCTCTTCTTTTATGACCTCGAATCATTGATTGTAAACCGGCAGAAACTAAAAAGTATTGTTGTCTTAAACGAAGTATTCTACCATGTTCGGTTGAATCATCTGGATATAAACCATGACACAATTCTCTTAACGCTGTCAAATATTCAGAGAATGATTGGTTTGATGGTAAGTTTTCTTCGCTTGGTTCAGCGGACCATAATCTTAAAGTATTAACAACTTTATTTTTATATCCAATTACAGGTACATCATATGGTACCGCCTTAACAGTCATTGCATCAACTGTTCGACTTCTAATACACCCATCGACATCTTGATAAGTTTCAGCACGACCATAGAATTTAACTTCAACAGCATGTTTTGGTTTTTTAATTTCCCATACATTAGTATTTTGTAACCATTGATCAGGTACTTCAATTTGTCTACCGTCGATAATTTTTTGTCTAAAGAAACCATATTCATAGCGAATACAATTTCCATGTCCTGGATATCCTAATGAAGCAATTGAATCAAGAAAACAAGCCGCTAGACGACCTAATCCGCCATTACCTAGACCAGCATCAGTTTCTTGATCTTCTAATTGATGTATATCAATTCCTAAATCATTTAACCCTTCTTTTGCAACCTGATAGATACCAAGATTCATCATATTATTGACTAATAAACGTCCGATTAAAAATTCCATTGAGAAATAAACTAATTGTTTTTCGTGATGAAATGAAACATAATCTTTTGAATTTTTCCAGTCTTCAGCACAATAATCTCTAACCATTGTTCCTAAAACTTCATATAATTCAGTAATATGACATCTTGACATATCAACGCCATATTTTGTAACGCATCTTTGTTTAAATTCTTCTTTGAAAGTCTCTTTATTTGTAAACATTATTTTTCTCCTAACTACTTTATAAATAAAATTATTTACCTTTCTTTTATTTGCTTTTTACTTCATTATTAATTGATAAATTTTTTAATTTGAAAATCATTGCGCCAAATGAAGCAAGTTTAATTGTAATTTTATATTGGTGATTAAAGCATAATCCCTCAACAGCATTTAATGGTAAACCATTATATTGATTAAATCCACCATAAACATCTTTATCAGAATTAAAGATTTCGACATATTCACCTAATTCATCAACACCAATGTCATAATTATCATAGAAATATGGAGTCATATTAAAGACAAAAACTAATGTTTCATCATCAACAGATCTTCTAAAGCAATAAATTGATTGATTATTATTATCAGCCATTAACCATTGAAAATGAACTGGATTATGCTCTTCAAAATGCATTGCTTTTTCATTACGATAAATCAAATTCAAATCTCTTACTAAACGAGATATCGAATCATGACTTGGATATGACTTTAAATTCCATGGTAATGATTTTGTTTCATTCCACTCATCAAATGAAGCAAGTTCATTACCCATAAAGTTTAGTTTTTTTCCTGGATGAGCAAACTGATATGTAAATAAGTTTCTAATTTGAGCAAATTTTTGATCGTAATTTCCCCACAATTTATTAATAATTGTTCCCTTACCATGAACAACTTCATCATGAGAAAGTGGAAGCATAAAATTATCTGAATAAAAATATGCCATTGAGAAAGTTAATTGATGATGATGATATTTACGATAAATTGGATCTTTTCCAAAATATTTCAGGGTATCATTCATCCAACCCAAATCCCATTTATAATCAAAGCCTAATCCACCATATTCTAGTGGTTTTGTAACACCAGCATATGCAGATGAATCCTCAGCAATTAACATTACATCATTATGGAACAAATGAATTTTGCCTGTCATTCTTTTGATGAATTCAATCGCACCTTGGTTTTCTCCTCTTGAACTATCGCCATGATAATAAATAACATTGCTAATTGCATCAAATCTAACACCATCAAAATGAAAATAAGATACGAAAAAATTAACTGATGACATTAAAAACGAACGAACCGGATCCTTACCTAAATCAAATAAATATGAACCCCATTGTGATCTTTCATTATCACCTTGTCCCTCATAAAGATTTGATCCATCAAAACGACATAAACCAAATTCATCTGTAGCAAAATGAACTACAACAAAATCAAGAATAACTCCAATTCCAGCTTGGTGAAGTCGGTCAACAAATGACATCAATTGGAATGGATTCCCATAGCGGGAATCAACACTGAAGAACCCAGTAGCCTGATATCCCCACGAACCATCAAATGGATATTGAGTAATCGGCATAATTTCGACATGGGTAAATCCATTTTCATGTATATAATTAATTAAATAATCTGCGACTTCTTCATATGATAAATATCTTCCATCACGCATTCCAAGCCAAGAGCCAAGATGCATTTCATAAATAGATACTGCATTATCAAAATTTCTGTTTCGTTTATTTAGAAATTCTTGATCATGCCAAATGAATCCATTAATATCAAATGTTCTTGAACAACTGCCTGGTTTATATTCTGAAAAGAAAGCAAAAGGATCGGCTTTATCAAAATAAACATTATTACAACCAAGAATATGATATTTATATGATTGATATTGAACAACACCTGGGATAAATATTTCAAATACTCCACTATCTTCAACTTTACTCATTACATGGATTCTTGGATCCCAAGAATTGAACTCTCCAATTACTGAAATCTGTTTTGCAAGCGGAGCGTATACTCTAAACATCACTCCATCTTTGCCATCCACTTTCATAAAGTGCGCACCAAAGTAATTATGTGCTTCTATAGTTTGACCATATAAAAAATCATAAAGTAATCCATATGCCATAATAAAACCTCCAACAACCTTATTTATAATAGCAAATAATCAAATAAATAAGTACTAAAAACGATGAAATTAGAAAAAATTATAATTATTTCATAATTAGTATGAGTATATTGCTAAAAATTATCATTAATCATTATTTTTGAATATCATTGATATTATTGTCAAAATTTAGTATCATTAGATACGTTTAGGAGGAAATAATAATGTCAAAAGTAATTGCAGTTAATGCTGGTTCATCATCATTAAAATTTAAACTATACGAAATGCCAGAAGAAAAAGTTATCTGTTCTGGTATCGCTGATCGTATTGGTCACTCTGATGCAATTTTTCAAATTAAACCACAAGGCAAAGATAAAATCGAAACTATCTGTAATATTCCCGATCATTCTGTTGCTGTTGAACTCTTACTCGATGCATTAATTGATGAAGGAATTGTTAAAAGTTTACAAGAAATTAAAGGTGTAGGACATCGTATTGTACAGGGTGGTGCATATTTCTCACATTCTGAAGAATTAACACCAGATGTCGAAGCAAAAATTGAAAGTCTGATTCCTTTAGCTCCATTACATAATGGTGCACACTTGATTGGATTTAGGGCTTTTAAGAAAGTTTTACCAAATGTTCGTCACGTTGCAGTTTTTGATACTGCATTCCATCAAACAATGGAACCTGAAGATTATATGTACGCCTGTCCTTATGAATATTACACAAACTATAAAGTCAGAAAATATGGAGCACATGGTACTTCTCATTTATACCTTTCAAGAGAAGCCAAAGTATATCTGAAAGAAGGACAGAACAAAATTATTAGTTGTCACATTGGCTCAGGAAGTTCACTTTGTGCAATTAAAGATGGTAAATGTGTTGCCACTTCAATGGGACTTACCCCT
Source organism: uncultured Bacilli bacterium (assembly GCA_947593895.1). GTDB lineage: Bacteria > Bacillota_I > Bacilli_A > RFN20 > CAG-449 > UBA3210. The sequence goes on along the minus strand of CANQDY010000032.1, from coordinate 6,284 downwards.
TTAGCGGGTGTAATGATGGGAACAAGAACTGGTGATATCGATGCTTCTGTTATGCCTTATCTTATAAAACAAACTGGAAAATCCGCTGAAGAAATTTATCAAGAATTTAACAAAAGATCAGGATTACTCGGAATTTCTGGAGTCAGCAATGATACTAGAGATGTTGAAAAAGAAGCTAAACAAGGAAATAAACGTTGCATACTTGCGGTAAAAATGTTTGCTAGGAAGATTGCCGATTACATTGGTCAATACTTTGTAAGATTAGGTGGATGTGATTTAATTATTTTCTCTGCTGGAATTGGTGAAAATTCAGAATATTTTCGTGCTGCAATTTTAGATCAATGTAAAGAGGCGCTTGGAATTGAAATAAGCGAAAAGGCTAACAATGAAATGGTACACGGAAAAGAAGGAATCATCTCTACTTCAAATAGTAAAATCAAGGTTGTTGTTATTCCAACTAATGAAGAAGTAATGATTGCACGTGATGTTGTTTCAATTTTAAAAATAAAATAATTAATTAAGTAAAAAAATTTTGATTTAATAAAATGTATCCAGTGAATGGACACCTAAAAATGTTCTACTCACTGGATTTTATTTTGTGATAAAATATGGAAGATTTGATTATATAGGTGTAAATTATTTGTTGATAGCAAATTGAAATTTTTAAAGATAAAACAAAAAACAATAATTCTCGTTCTAAAAATTAATAATTAAAAACATTCTTTCTATAATAATCGAAGTTTTTTTAACAAAATACATGTATAATCCTATATTTTTCACCATTCCTACCTATAACTTGAATAATAATCAATATAAATAGTAACCGCACTCAAGTCATTTTACCTCTTTGTTTTTAAACTATTATTTATTACCCAATTAACGTATTTTAAATTAAATGAATAAGCAAAATAAGATATGTTGTTTACTAAAACCACTAAGTAAAAAAAATAATATCAAAAAATTGTATAAAATTACCCTATGAAACAACCCCTTAATTTCTCAATCCAATTTTTTTAAAATTTGCTTTATGCAGGAAATATCATCACTTAAATCTTTACTAGACATAAATGAAAAAACAAATTTATCTTTAAAACTTAAATATTTTGAAATATCTTTAATATTCTCGATAAAAAAAATTTTATTAGTTTCCAGTTCTTTTGAACTATGACCATTTAATTCTTCTGTATGACTTAATGGTAAAACAAATGCATAATCATATTGCTCTAATTCACTTATAAATTTATCTTTAAAATATATTAGTCTTGAAGTTCGATCAGGTCGAAAAATCGCAACTTTTTTATAATTCTCAAAATATAAATTACATTGTTCAAGATTATAATTAATCTGCGTTGGATGATGGCAATAATCTTTAACAATTACTTGATCTTGGTATGTTTCAAAGTTAAATCTTTGAAATGGTAAAGCAAAATCTTTTAAATTTTTTATAATAACATCTAAATCATAATTATGTTGATGATAAAAAGCTAAATCACCGCATAATAATTCAAGATAATGATTAGGTTTTTTATCTATAATAAATTGGTGAATTAAATCATTTTTATAATAAAAACATACTAAACACTTGCTATTTTCACTAATTATTTCAATGTGATAATCAGCATTTTTATCTAATCCATAAGTAATAAGATTTGAATGATTAATAAAATTTTTATATTGATATAGACAATATACTTTATTACTTAAACTTGCAAATTCATTAAATGAATTAATATATTCAGCCTCATCTTTGAAATAATCAACATGATCATAATCAATATTATTTATAAAAATTTCTTTAGGATGATATTTTAAGAAATGTTTTTTATACTCACAAGCCTCTAAGAAAAAGAAATTATTATTTTCTCTTTTTTTTCCATATCCTTCACCGCATAAATAGGAACAAGATGGAAAACTAGATGATAACATTTTTACTAGTGTCGTTTTCCCATGACTACCTGATATGCAAATTAATTTACTGCTATCTAAATATAAATCTAGAAATTCATTATATTCAAAATATGCTTTTTTATTTTGATTAAGAAGATCTATTAATGCTTCATTATAAAAACTATGTCCAATTATTATTAAATCACTCTGTAGAAACTCTTGTTTTTCTAGTGGATCAATTATGACATTTCTATTTTTTAAATTAACCTCAGCATTAATAAAATTTGATGTATCACACCCTCTTATTTGATATCCATCATCAAGAAGAATATTTGCTAAAGCGCTCATACCAGAGCCTTTAATTCCAATTAAATATAAAAGCATATTATCACCAAGTAATAATATGCATTTTCAATAAAAATAATGTTAATTCAGTAAGTTATTTAAACCTTATTAAATCAAAATTTTTAATGTAAAAAAATATATTTTTTTCACCATTAAAGTCAATCAATTTAAGTCACTTTTCTCAAATCGATAATTAGAATAATAATTGAAATTGGATTATGTTTAATAACCTGAATTATTTCCTATGAAACATCTCTCTCTATCTATAATTTTGCTTAAAGACAAATATGTTTATAAGGAATATCAAAAACTTAATTCCTAATTCGATTTTGAAATTCACAACCATAAAATTTAATTTTAATTAGCCATGTTTATGATGTTAAAAAAATCATCTAAGTATTTATTTACCTCATTTAATTTTGTAACATCTCATTTTCTTCAAAATTTAATTCATATTTTTTAAAAAATTGTTTGTCATTCTATAAAAAACCCACTAAATTATCATCATTGATTACTAAGATTATTTATCCAACTTGAAATAAATATTTATTGATATAATATCTCATTACTTCTTTTTATTTTTTTCTAAATCTTTAAAGAAATCATCTGCTTGCTTATCCCAATAAATCTTATCCTTATTTGTGATTTGACGAATAACTCTACAGGGAACACCAGCAGCAACAACATTATCTGGGATATCATTTATTACTACAGAACCTGAACCAATAACTACATTACTTCCAATTTTGACACCCGGATTAATAACAACATTTCCACCAATCCAAACATCATTTCCAATGATAACCTTTTTTCCATATTCAAGTTGAGCATTTCTTACATCTTTATCAATTGGATGTCCTGCTGTATAAATACATACTCTTGGCCCAAGAAAAACATTATTTCCAATAATAATGTCATTTACATCAAGAAAAATGCAATCAAAGTTCGCATAAAAATTATCACCTAGCGAAATATTACATCCATAATCACAATAAAATGGTTTATTTATACAACAATTGCGACCAACTTTTGCAAAATTTTCCTTAATTAATTTCTCTCTAGTGCTAAAATCATTAAATGCAGTAGCATTAAAATAATCAAGAAATTTCCCTCTATTATCAAACATTTTTTCTCTTATTTCGTCTTTTACTAAACAACTATAAAGTTTTCCTTCAAGCATCCTTTTAATTTGTGACATTTTCAACACCTCACTAAATATATTAACATTATATAAAATTTTAAAATAGGACAAATATTCATTATAAATAATTTTAATTATCTGATAGTTTTATTTATCAAAAACAATTAGTTCACCTTGAGATACGATTTTTTCATTTTCTTTTTCAAAACAAAAATAGAAATGATTATCCTTTTTTTCGGTTTTTAATACTAACTTATCTAAATAATGAGCTTGTGAATTATAACGGATGATAAAATCATAACTATGAGAAAAAATCATTTTTAATTCATCAAAATTTAAACTTTCAAGAAATAAATGAATTGAATGAGTATTATTCAAATGCATTGAATAATCAATCATCATTGGCGAAACTACAAAAGGCTTTTCATTAGAATAAGTAACTTCATCAAAATAAAAAGTTGGATCCATTTCTTGATTATTACAATTAAATGGCAAATCAGTTAATCTAATAAAGCGATTAGAATTGATATCTAACACACACATTTCAACAATTGAAGAAATTATGATTTCGTTGTCTTTATTAAAAAAATTTGTATTCATATAATTCAATAATCGATTACTTTTAACACTCCTACATTCGACCGTAATTTCTTCTGACCACTTCACGCTTTTTTCAACGTGTATCTTATTTTTTGTATATACCCACATTGCATGATAATTATTTCGTAAAGTAATATTATCGCAACCAACCTCTTTTAAAGTTTCAGTAATTAGATCCTGAACAATATCAACAATTCCATTTAATGATAATTCTGCATTAAAATTGCATTCTGAAGAACGAATAATTCGATTTACAATCATATAAACACACTTTCTACACTAAATTAAAAACTTTTAATGATTCTAATACTTGTCCATTATGCGAAAAAAAAGTTTGATTATCAACCGCTGAACCACCAAAATATTTTCCAGCATCTTCTTCATCATATTCTTTAGAATAACTAGATGCCCAACCAGATCCATATTGTTCCCATAACTTAAAATTATCTTGATAGGAAACCTGATTAACGCTAATCCATGCACCTTCCCAATAAAAAACACCAATCCCATTATTAATATGAGAAATTGTATCGATGACATTTCTTACATGTGTAGCCTGTCCTAAAAGCGAAAACTCATAAGGTTTATCACATTTAGTGTTTTGGTCGATACTATTTTGAAAAAAATCACTATCTTCATTAGTAAAGCAATAACTTGTTTCACTAACCATAACTTTCTTATTATAATTTGATGAAACATAACTTAATACTTTACTAAGATTTTCCAAACTACCATGATAATAAGGATAATAACTAGTTGAAAAGATATCATAATCAACATTATTCCTATTTAAAACATCAGAATAATACTTAAATAAACCATCTTTTTGAGGATCAGTATAATGAACTGAAACAAGAATATCAGAATCAACTTCACGACATGCTTTTGCTCCTTCATTTATTAATGAAGAAACATCGTTTATATCATATTCACCACATAAACCGGTATTAATTTCATTACCAATTGATACTATACCCACATCAATATTTTGCTCTTTTAATTTGCTTAGCGAATCTTTTACAAATTGATAAACAGCTTTTTTCTTTTGTTCAAAAGTATAGTTTTTCCACTTTTTGGGTGCCATTTGCTTAGATGGATCCGCCCAAAAATCAGAAAGATGAAAATCAACAAAAAGTTTTTGATGATTTTTTTTTGCGCGTTTACCAATTTCAATTGCTTTATTTAAATCTGAATTGCCCCCTCCATAACCATGCCCATCATTATCATAAGGATCATTCCAAATTCTGACCCGAATATAATTGATACCATGATTTTTTAATATCTTAAGTAAGTCTTTTTCTTTATGATCGATATCATAATATTTAACACCACTTTGTTCCAAAGCAATTAAAGAAGATACATCCATACCCTTAATAAATGAAGATGACAAATTATCAACTTTCATAATATCCAATTTACTTTTGAAATATTCGCTTTTAGTCTGACATGATGATAATGTTAATAAAAGAGAAAATATAAATAACCAATTCTTTTTCATAATTTTTATACAGCCCTATTTTGTGACTAATATCTTATTCTTCATTATTTTCTAATACATTATCATCAACTACAATTTTATCCATATTTTCCTTGATCTCTCTCTTTTTATTAAAGCCTAAAACAGAAAATAAGATTGTAAAGATTTCATATCCTATTGTTACATAATAACTAATTAAAATAATCATAGCTTTACCATTTATAAGTCCAAAATAATATAATACATTGCAACCAATAAGTAAGAGCAAACTAATGATAACAAATACTAACAAACGATTAATAAAAATCTTATCTTCCGATATTTCTAATGAACAATCATCATTAGCTTTTGAAATAAATGGTTGAAATCTAAATCCATGTAAAGTTATAACTTCACCAAATAAATTTACAAATAAATAACTTAAGTAAATGAAAAAAGTAAATAATGATGTAAATATTTTTCCAATTAAAACAACTGGAAAGCCAAAAAAATAAACAATAAATTGAGTTGCATGTTTAACATTTTTTCCTTGATCACTAACAAAGCTTTGTAAATATACAACTATCTCATCAACTATTGTAAATAGCGCATAGAAAACATAGAAAGTCAATAAATATCCTAAAAAGGAAACAATAAATGGTATCTCGATAATAGTTACAAGCACTCTAAATACAACATTCATTCTTTTATATTGTTTAAATTTTAAAATTTCACATAATAAATTATGTATTTTAGCACCATAATTCATACATTTGAATTCCTTATATTACAAAATTACTCTGATAAATGAATAACTTTATAATCCTTCCTTTCTTTGAGAACTAAGTATTTAAT
>CANQDY010000031.1 GCA_947593895.1 uncultured Bacilli bacterium | reverse complement strand
TCTGAATACGATACGAAATTTTGTTTTTTTTAATTTATTCCTTCAATTCATTAAATCAATGAAGATATAATCCGATATAATCTTTTACCAAATTTAAAAGATGAAAAATATTTTTGCTCAATAAAAGGCGAGTAAGTTAAAGAATAAATTATGTCCGTTTTATAAATGTTTAAATAACGGCTAACTTCATTATAAGAATAAATAAATGCGTCAGTTTCCAAGTTTAGATTAAAACTACGAATATCAAAATTACTACTTCCTACAATTAAATATTTATCATCAACAATAATAGTTTTTGAATGAATAAATCCATTATATAAATATATATTTGCTCCAAGATTATATAATTCTCTAGCGTAAGATAAACTCAAACAGAATGGAATTCTTTTATCGTATTTTAACGGAATCATTATATTGATTTTAACTTTAGCCAGTAAAAGCAATTTTAATTGTTCCATCAATGTTAAGTCTAAAACTAAATAAGGAGTTTGAATATAGATTTCCTTTTTTGATGACAATAGAATTTGCATTTTAATTCTTTTTAAATTTTCACGAATTTTAAACGAGCTAGAAATAATTTGTAAAGGAATAACTTTATTAACTTTAATGTATTGAAAATCAGTTCTATTTAATTCAATATTTACTGAGTCATTATATTTAGAATACGCATAGTAAAAATCAATTAAAAATTGCCTTTGCAGTTCTAAAACTCCTTCACCGATAATTTTAATTTGAGTATCTCTAAAAGGATCAATCTTATGATTATTTGATAAATATTCATCACCAAAATTAAATCCACCTAAATAAGCAAATTTACCATCGACAATAATAATTTTACGATGATTACGATAATTAAAATTTAATATCCGATCAATACTACTAAATTGTTTAATAAAAATGATATTAGGGTGATGATAATTTTTTAACCATCCTCTTTTATTTAATAAATTACCATTAGGATCATAAACTAATTTTATCTTTACACCCTCATTAGCCTTTGCCAATAATAAATCTAATAGTGTTTTACCAAATTCATCATCATGAATAATATATATCTCAATATGAATTGAACTCTTTGCGTTTTTAATATCACTCAATAGTGATGAATAATAATCATTTCCATTGCAAAAATAATAAATATCATTGAAAAAAGTAAGAAAGTTTCCACCTAATTCTTTTGAAATCAATAAAGTTCGATTTAGTGAATCATCGACACATTTAAAATTATGAAAAGATCTGAATTCATTTATTATTGAATCAATTTTATACACAATACTTTGATATCTTTTATTATTGACTCTAATTCCTCTTCCTAAAAAGAAATAGAAAACAAAAGAAATAAGTGGAAAAGCTAAAAAAACTAAAACCCACTTCAGTGAACTACGATAATCTTTATTTGAAAAAAATATAAATCCAATAATTAAAAGTAGATTAATAATTAAAGCCAATGTGATTAAAGACAAAATAAAATGACCTCCTAAAAGGTCATTTTTTGACTTAATTCTAATCCTAACTCCTTAAACATTTCATAACCACCATCATTGTTTAAAGTTGAAATATCGTTAGGCGAATGAGCATCAAGACCAATCATAACCTTACATTTATATTTTTTGGCAATTTCCCAAAATTTATTATAAGGATATGCAAAACGATATTCTTCACCAATTAATCTTTTACCTCTTCTTACTGCGCCGAAATTAAATTCAAGAACTACTCCATATTTTTTTGCGGCTTTACAAATTCTTTTCGCACAGCTAATACAAGTTGCATTCCATTTAAAATATGAGCTCATAAAATAATCTGGATGAGCGACAATTCTGAATAATCCGGTCTTAATTCCTTTTACTAATGAATTAGTATAACGAATAATATCTTTTGCTTTAGTGGCATGAGAAAAGAAAAAATGAAGTTCATTATTTTTATCAATTTCACAATGATTACCTAGAATCAAATATTCAATATCACCTTTATCTAATAAACTTTTATAATAAGAAAAATAATGAGGCATTGCTTCAGCTTCAAACCCAATATGAATTTTAATCCGATCTTTATACTTTTCTCTTAATGCTTTTAAAGAAGAAATATAATCATCAAGAAGTTCAAAATCACCACGAATTCCAACTTGACTATGATCAGGTAAAAAAATGTGATCAGAAAAACCAAGCTCAGTAATTCCTGAGGCTAAAGCTTCAATAATATATTCCTCATCAGTACCGATAGCATGTCCACATCGGTATGTATGAGTATGATAGTTTTCCTTAATCATTTTTCTCACTCTTTCTATTTTAAATTATATCATTAATTTAAGTATTAGATTAGTCAATTATTAACAAATTAATATTTGATTTTATATAGATATAGTCCACATGAAGGGGTTTTATAACTAACTCTGTTGCAACATTGAATATCAAAAAGTTTTTTTATTTCTTCAATTGATAATTTATTTAGTCCAACTTGAACTAATGTTCCAATAATCATCCTTACCATATATCTTCTAAATCCATTACCACACAAATCAATCATCAAATAATCGCCCTCTGTTTTAAATTCAATTGAATAAATTGTTCTAATAAAATCCTCATCATTGGTACAAAAGTTATGAAAACTATGTTCATTTAAAAATAGTTTACTCGCTTCTTTCATATTTTCAACATTTAATGGTTGATTTAAATTAAATACCAAATCATCAACTAATGGATTATATTCGCCAATATTAATTACGTATCGATAAGTTTTACTTTTTACACTAAAACGAGCATGGAAATATTCATTAACAATTTCAATTGACTTAATATAAATGTCATTACTAGTCAAGCAATTTAAAGAATGCCTTAATTTATCTACATCAATTTCTTCTCTATCAATATCAAAATGGAAACATTGATTTATCGCATGAACTCCTTTATCCGTTCTTCCTGAAGAAAATATTTTAATGTCCGATGAAAAAATTTTTTTTAAAACATCTTGAATTTCTTTTTGAATCGATTTTTCCTCTTCATTTTTTTGAATCTGGTAGCCAAAATATTTACTACCCTTATAACTTAACCAACACTTTAAGCGCATATTGACATAATCCATGCAACTAAATCAAATTTAGTCACAATTAAAGTAATTAAACCACCAAGAATTAAAAGAATAAAAAACATACTAAAACTATCTCTTAAATGCCATTTATTAACTCGATAACGCGTTCTTTTTGCCTGAGGATTATAGCCTCTTGCTTCCATAGCATTAGCCAAATCATCGCTTCTTTGGAATGCAGAAACAAAAAGAGGAATAATTAATGAAATAATCGCACGAAGTTTTTCTTTAAGCTTCCCACGTTGAAAATCAACTCCTCGCGATGCTTGAGCTTTCATAATTCGATCAGTTTCTTCAAGAATTGTAGGGATAAATCTTAACGCTAAAGAAATCATCATTGCAACTTCATGAACTGGGAAACGAATAAACTTAAGTGGATACATATACCATTCAAGTGCCCCAGTTAATTGAAGTGGAGTAGTTGTTGCCGTTAAAACCATCGATAAACCTAACATTAATACTAACCTGATTGCTACATAAAGAGTATTATATATTGCGCTAAAATAAATTTTCCAATTTGAAGTTATTTGAAAATAGCCAAGACTTTCATCACCTGGAACTAAAACATTAATGACTAATATAAATAGAATCATAAACCACATCATTTTTAGTTGTTTAAATAATGCTAAAATTTTAACATGCGAAGAAATCATAATTGAAAAAATAATAATTGCTAATACACCATATATAATGAAATTCATCCATATTGAAGCAAATTTAAGAAAAATACAAACCATTAAAAGAATCATTGCAAAGATCTTATAACGCGGGTCTAAACGGTGAACAAAAGAATTATATGGAACATATTTACCTAATGTAATATTATTCATATCTTTTCTCCTTTTTAATTTCTTGAACTAAAGAATCAATATCAATTACATTTTCTAAAGAAATATGATAACCATTTTGATTTAATCTCTTTGCCATTTTAATAACTAATGGTTCATCAATTGATAAACTATTAAAGCTATCCTGATCTAAAAATAATTCATAAGGACGACATTTTTTTATTAATTCACCTTTAGCTAAAACAACGACATCAGTTCCGTAACGAATTACATTATCCATATCATGAGTAATCATAATAATTGTGGTTCCTTGCTCTTTAATCTTAGTAAATAGTTTCATCATTTCTCGACTTCCCTGAGGATCAAGTCCTGCAGTTGGTTCATCTAAAATTAAAACTTTTGGTTTGAGAGTAATAACACCCGCAATCGCTACTCTTCTTTTTTGACCACCTGATAATTCAAATGGCGATTTATCAAATAAACTTTCATCAATACCAACTAAGTTAAGTGCTTCTTTAGCCAATTCAGTCGCTTTTTTATTATCAACACCAAAGTTCTTTGGCCCAAAACTAACATCTTTTAAAACAGTTTCCTCAAATAATTGATATTCTGGAAATTGAAATACTAATCCAACCCCTTTTCTTAATTCTTTGATATTCTTTAATTTCTTAACATTGCAATCAACAACAATACCATTAACATCAACAATTCCACTTGTAGGAATTAATAAAGCATTTATCTGTTGAACTAAAGTTGATTTACCTGATCCAGTATGACCAACAATCATAGTAAAAGAGTTATCTTCAATTTGAAGATTAATATCTTTTAAAGCTGAAAATTCCATTGGCGTTTTAATTGAATAAATATAATTTAAATGTGAAAAAACTACTGGCATAATTCTTTCACCAACCCTTCAAAGTCAACTGAATCAACTTTGATATTATTTTTATTTAAAACCTGATTTAGTTTATAAGAAAAAGGAATATCAAGTTTTACCTCCTTTAATTTTTCCTCATTTTTAAACACCACTTCCGGCTTATCGTTCAAAACAACTTCACCTTGATTAATAACAATAACTCGATCTGCCTGTAAAGCCTCATCAATATCATGAGTAATTGAAATAATTGTTAATTTCTTATTTTCCTGACGTAACATATTGGTTAATTCACGAATCTCTCTTTTACCTTTTGGATCAAGCATTGAAGTTGACTCATCCATAATTAAAAGACTAGGATTCATTGCTAAAGTTCCAGCAATAGCTACTCTTTGCTTTTGTCCACCAGACAAATTTCCTGGTTCTTTATCTAAGAATTCTTCCATATTTACTTTCTTTGCATACTCATGTATAATTTCTTCCATATCTTCATGTTTAACACAAGCATTCTCTAGGCCAAAAGCAATATCATCTCTAACTGTAGAACCAATAAATTGATTATCTGGATTCTGAAATACAATACCAATCTTTTTTCTAAGTGAGTAAATATTTTCTTCATTTAAAACTTGGCCAAAAATTTTAATTTCACCTTTTCTAACTTCGTTTAAGCCAACTAAAAGTTTTGCAAGTGTTGATTTTCCCGAACCATTATGTCCAATAACACAAACATACTCACCAACATTAACATCTAAACTTAAATTAGAAAAAATAGTCTGATCCTTATAATAACCAAATTCTATTTCTGATATCTCGATTGCTTTATTTTCCATTTTTTTTCTTATTTTTTTGATCGTCACGACGAATAATAATTATTGCCCAAATCCAGTAAATTAAAATTAATCCACAACATATAGAACCTATAATAATTGTAGCAGTTCGATTAGATCCACCTACTGCGGCAAATAATCCAAATACCATTACTAAACATAATAGCAAAATAACAAATCTTTTTAATGCGATTTTAACTGACTTTCTCATACTCTTACCTCTTAAAATTGATAGTTGGAACTCGTCCATTAAACTGACGATACTTAATTCCCGCTAAATCAAATAATCTTTTACTTGCTTTTGTCATATTCATATCTTTATATTTATCGTCAAAATAAATTACCTCTTTTATTCCAGATTGAATTATTGCCTTTGCGCATTCATTGCATGGAAATAAAGTAACATAAATTCTGCTTCCATCTAGAGATACTCTAGCATTAAGAATTGCGTTAAATTCAGCGTGACATACATATAAATATTTTTGATTTAACTCATCTTTATCATCTTTACCCCAAGGCATAATATCATCATTACAACCAATTGGCATTCCATTATATCCCATGGTTAAAACCTTGTCTTTTGAACTTGCCACGCAAGCCCCTACCTGAGTTGAAGGGTCTTTACTTCTTAAACTAGATAAAAATGCTACTCCCATAAAATATTCATCCCAGGAAATATAATCTTCACGTTTATCCATAAAATCCCCCCTCTTTTTTTAGATATTATAACTAATTTATTTATTAAAATAAATACATTTAATTTTAATAAGAGAAAACGTTAATTAAAATAGTTAATTCAAAAAATGAAAATAAGAAACTTATGCTAAATTTATTATAATAAACAATTAAGTCTTTCTAAAATTTAAAAGGATTAATTTAATCTTAATGATTGAAATTTCGATTTATATGATTATCTATTTGCTATTAAATTAATACTTTGAATCGAATATGAACAAGAATTATTGAAAAAATATAATTTTTTTCTGTACTAATGAATTCCAAAAATATGTATCATTTCCCATATAAAAAATTAACCCTTGTGATGACAAGCGTTAAATCACATTAATCTAAAAATTTATGATAATTGCTAACTGAGTTTCTTTTCAATTAATAGAATATCAAAATATTTTCAATGTAAAAAAATAAGAGGATACTTATTAAATAGTTAAACGAAAATACCTATATTAAAAAGGATAATTGGAATAAATTAATGACGTTATTTGTTTCAAAGACATCACTTTAATTAATTATTGCTGATGCTTTTCTTGCTTTGTAATAAGTTAACAGGTATTGAAAATAGCTTTCTATTATATTTTTTTAATCTTGTTTAAAATATTATGTGACAATCATTTATTTAAGCAATTTTTTAACACTATCATCATTTTGTGCAGAATTACATTTAGCAATTCGTTTTATATTTTTTTGAACTTTTTTTATTTAGTTTTTTAAATTATCATTTGAATTTACAAATAATGACAATCATATATAAAATAAGTTACGCTTCTTTTATTTATCTTCTAAATCTAATTTAATTTTTCTGATACACTAAAATTTTAAATTCAATTTTCGTTTCTAGATAATCTAATTTCATCAATCTCTCTTTTGCAACATTTGATGACTTGTAATAATATGGAGTCATCATAAATAAATCCTTAATTTCTTGTTGATTTAAACTAATATAATCAGAAATAGACATTTCATCGATTAAATTAAAACCTTTTAAATACTTTTCTTTTTCTTCATTTAATCTAACATTTTCATATAAAACTTGCTTTAAGCCAAGTAAATGATTTTTACCAGGAAGAATCCTAAAAAAATATTTTCCCTTCTTCAACACTCTTAAAAACTCGTTCTCATCGATTTTAGCAAAACTATTAATAATAAAATCAACCGACTCATCTTCAATCGGAAGATAATTCATATTTCCAATAATGAAAAGTAAATGATCCAAATGTTCATTTCGGCATCTAATTGAACTTTCATTAATTGCTTGCTTAGATAAATCAACTCCATAAGTATATATTTTATAAATTGAACTTAATTCTTTATGATAATAAACTGTATAGTATCCATCACCACACCCAGCATCTAGGATTACTGTTTCAAGATTATTACTTATAGCTAAAAACTTTTCTAAAGTGTTCTTTATTAAATTTCTTAAAATATCATATTTACCCAAGTTTAAAAATCTTACTCTCGCTAAAACCATTTCTTTTTCATCACCAGAATGTTTACTATGATGTTGATTAGGAAGTAATAAATTTATAAATCCCTTACGACTAATATCATAACTATGGCGATTAATACATTTGTATGTACTATCGAATCTTATTAATGGCTTTTTGCATAAAGGACAAAATAAAATTTGCTTCACTTTTTTATTTCTCCTTACAAATCACTTGTAATAATATCGCAGATAATATCATAGACATCAGTGTTTTTAATTATCGATGGATTAGAATAAAAATCATATTTAGAATAATCAACATCATATCCATAAGTATATAAACCAACTGTGCGATTCGTGTGACCGGTATAACCAAAATGATAGTATATTATTTGATTGGTTTCTGGATAAATATATTCTTTGTATAAATTATTTTCTTCAAATGATATGTCTAAACTACCAGTTTCATGATCGGCAACAACCATAATCACTGTATTAGGATTTTCAGATGCAAATTCAAGTGCTAATGATACTCCTTCATCAAGTTCTTTCATATTAGAAATCATTCCTTCAAAGTTATTGGAGTGCGACTCTTTATCAATATGTGCTTGCTCCGCTAAAAGGATAAATGGTTGATCTTGATCTTTAGTTAAAAAAGACAAGGCATTATTTAATGCATTTTTAAAATGTAAAGTACCTCCACCTCCAACTAAATCATATTGAAGTAATACTTTGTCATTTTGAATTACATTATTCATTTCATTTTCATCAGAACTAATAACATAACCTTGATCAATAAAGTTTTGATAAAACTTTGTAAGATATCGAGTTGATGTTTGACCACAAAGATAATCTATACCACTTAATGATTGACTTAAAACAATTTCTTCAGTGTTTCCTCGATCTAAACTATGCGAAGAAAATCCCGCTGGGGTTGCACCATATAATTTATCAGTAGTTAATATACCTGTCTTATAATTTAACTTTTGAGCAATGTCAAAAATTGTGGTTAAATCATTCCCGTCTTTATCTTTTCCTACATAATGATATGATGTTAATTTACCCGTAGCCATTGCTGTTGCGGCTGCAGCAGAATCAGTAAGTAAATCAGGATAAAATTCATCACTTAAGCAATTTGTATCAACTTGACAAGATTTAAATCTAATAAATGAGGCGTCCTTTTTGCTTAAATAAGAATATGAATTAACATGATTATTGCCCATTCCATCTCCGACAAATAATATCAGATTCTTTTTTTGTTTTTTTATTTCTTCACTGATACTATCTGAAGTTGAATTAATTTGATTTTCAGATAATTGATTTACTGAAGAGTTAATTAATGTTGAATTAGAACTATTGATATTTTTATATTCACAAGAAGTTAAAAGAAAAACGCAAACAATTAATATTTTACTTACTTTCATAATCATTGTTCTCCTTTTTTAAAATAATAACTCATTTTGTAAAAATTGGTATCATAAATTATTAATTTAAATGAATTTTAAAAGATTATACCCTATGTTACATATTATCTTGACACTTTCAATAGTAGCTTACTTAAAATACAAAATTTAAATTGAATTAATTTATTTGAATTTACTAAATGCAGAAATAATGAATTATTAATTCAAAAACAAAAAAAGAACTGTAAAATTAATCATACTTTATTAGCAGATTCTTACAATCCTTTTTGTTTATTTTTCTTATTTTGTAAAAGTAACAATTGCCATTGGGGCATTATCACCACGACGATTTGTAACTTTTAAAATTTTAGTATACCCACCATTACGATCTTTTTGTTCACTAGCGATAACTGTGAATAATTTTTGTAAAGCGGTAACTTTGTTTGATTCATCAGCCCAAACATCTCTAACTGTTTTAGCCGCCATTCTTCTTGCGTGGAGATCACCTTTTTTAGCAAAAGTAACCATTTTATCCGCTAAGGCGGAAAGATCTCTAGCGGTTGAAAGTGTAACAGTAATACTTTCTTTAACAATAAGATCTGTAACCGCAGTTCTTAACATTGATTCATATTTGCTCTTGGTATAAGCAGCTTTAAATCTTACTCCACCCTTACCATGAACATTTTTTCGTCCTTGCATTGCCATTTTATAAGGCTCCTTTCCTATTCATATTCTCTAAAGCCAAGACCAATTGCTTGTAATTTTTCCTTAACTTCTTTTAATGATTTTTTACCAAGGTTTCTGACTTTCATCATATCTTCTTCAGTCTTTTGAGTTAATTCAATAACTGTAGCGATATTGGCTCTCTTTAAACAGTTGTATGAACGAACTGATAAATCGAGTTCTTCGATAGTCATATCTTGATATTTGTTCTTTGGTTCTTCAACAGTTTCAGCAAGAATATCCTCTGATTGAGCTTTTTCGCTTAATTCAACGAATAATTCAAAATGAGTTACTAATATTTTTGCCGCTAAAGCCATTGCTTCATGAGTTGGAATAGAACCATTGGTCCAAATTTCCATATCTAATTTATCATAATTATTGTTGTGTCCTACACGAGTATTTTCAATATTATATGAACATTTAGTAACTGGTGAATAATTAGAATCAGTTGGAATTACCCCAATTGGGAAATTGGCTTCTTTGTTACCTTCAGCAGTGACATATCCACGTCCATTTCTAGCATAGATGGTCATTACTAATTTTCCACCTTCATTAACATGAGCTAATACTAAGTCTTTGTTAATGATTTCAACTCCAGTTGGGCAGACAATATCGCCTGCTATTACTTCACGAGCTTCCGTAACTGAAAGAGTTAATTTGTATGTTGATTCTGATATATCATCAATTTTTAAAACTAAATCTTTCAAATTTAAGACAATCGCAGTAACATCTTCTTCTACACCATCAAGCGAAGAAAATTCATGACGTGCTCCTTCAACTTCAATTGCAAATACACTTGCTCCTGGTAAAGATGAAAGAAGAACTCTTCTTAATGCATTACCAAGTGTAATACCAAAGCCTCTTTCGAGTGGTTCAATAACGAAATGACCATAGTTAGTTTCGGTATTGTATTGTGCAATTTTAAACTCTGGTTTTTCAAATTTTTTCATAGCGTTCCTCCTGGTTAAAATTTGTTTTTGTTAGTTTAATCACGACTAACCACGTGGACGCTTTGGTGGGCGGCAACCATTATGCGGAATTGGTGTTGTGTCTGTAATGGTTTGAATTTGTAACCCTGCAGCTTGTAAACTTCTTAAAGCTGATTCACGTCCTGGACCAGGTCCCTTAACATCTACATCAACAGTTTTTAAACCTTGATCAATAGCAGCTTTAGCACATGCTTCTGCAGCCAATTGAGCGGCAAATGGAGTAGATTTCTTTGCTCCTTTGTATCCTAATGCTCCAGCGCTTGACCATGCGATTGCATTTCCTGCCTCGTCAGTTATTGTAACAATTGTGTTATTAAAGGTGGAATGAATGTGTGCAACACCTTTAGTAAAACTTCTTTTGACTCTCTTCTTACGAGTCACTGGTTTCTTTGTATTTGCCATATTTTTCCCCTTTCTAACTATTTAGTCGCAACTTTCTTATTTGCGATAGTCTTTCTTGGTCCTTTACGTGTACGAGCGTTATTTTTAGTTCTTTGTCCACGAACTGGTAAGCCTTTTCTATGTCTTAATCCACGATAGCAACCAATTTCTTGTAATCTCTTAATGTTAAGAGCTACCTCTCTACGAAGATCACCTTCGGTTTTATATTTTGCAACTTCATGTCTAATTGAAGTTAATTGTTCATCACTTAAATCCTTTACTCTGACTGTTGGATTAACATTAACTGCTGATAAGATATTTTTAGCGGTTGATAATCCAATACCATAGATATAAGTTAATGAGTAAGCAACTTGTTTGTCATTTGGTATATCTACAC
>CANQDY010000030.1 GCA_947593895.1 uncultured Bacilli bacterium | reverse complement strand
AATATTAAACTTTTAAGAGTTGATTTTGTAAAAGAATATTGGGATGATGTATTTACCTATTTTTTAAATGAATATAAAAAGGGTCGAACTCCAAATCCAGATATTTTTTGCAATAAATACATTAAATTTGATAAATTTTTAAAGTTTGCAAGAAATAATGGTTTTGATTATATTGCAACGGGTCATTACGCTAAAAGAATTGATATAAGTAGCGATTATGTGGAAATGCATAAATCATTTGATACTAATAAAGATCAAACTTATTTTTTGAGTCAAATAAATCAAGAACAACTTCAGGCTTGTCTATTTCCATTAGGTGATATTGATAAACCAACAGTTAGAAAAATTGCTCATGAACTTGATTTGGATGTTGCTGATAAGAAGGATTCAACCGGAGTTTGTTTTATTGGGGAAAGAAACTTTAAAAAATTTTTAAATAACTATCTACCTGCGCAAAGAGGGGATATTGTTGATATTGTAACTAAAGAAGTTGTTGGACATCATGATGGAGTATTATACTACACATTAGGTCAAAGAAGAGGTTTAGGAATTGGAGGAATCAAAGGAAAAGATCCAATTTCATGGTTTGTAGTTTCTAAAGATGTGAAGAAAAATATTTTATATGTAGCTCAAGGCGATGAAAATGAATATTTAAATTCTGATCGAGCAATTATCAAAATGGTTAACTGGACATATAAAATTAAACCTAATGGTTATTTACATATTGGTTGTAAGTTTAGATATCGTCAAAAAGATTTAGGAGTTAGTTTAAAGTTTATTAATGATGATGAAGTTGAATTAATTTTTGATCACCCATATCGTGCTGTTACTCCGGGACAGGCAGCAGTATTTTATTTAGATGATATTTGTCTAGGTGGAGGAATAATTGATGAGGTATATTACAAAGGAGTAAAGAAGAAATTATGGTAAATCTACATTTGAATGACAATCAATATCCAAATGAAGGAATTAATCATATTAGAAGAGTATCCAGAGCAATTTTAGTTGATGAATCAAATCAGATATTTATTTTGAAGATTTATGGAAATGATATTTTTGGCTTAAGAGATTACTATGAAACTCCGGGTGGAGGAGTGGATGAAAACGAGAGTTTTGAAGAGGCAGTAATTCGAGAAATTGATGAAGAAGTTGGAGTAAAATGCCATATTGAAATGTATCTAGGAGAAATTGTTGATTATTACAATTTGATAAAAAGAAAAAATATCAATCATTATTTTCTATGTCGAGTCGATCAAATAACAAAAATTCATCACAAATCATTTGGAGATTCATTAATTCAAAAAATTGAAAAGTATTCTCTAGAAGAACTAATTGATAAGTATGAAAAAATGTCTGATCATGGTGTTAGTAAATTAGTAAAGCAAAGAGAATTGCCGATTTTGCTTGATTTAAAATATATGAAAGATAATAAATTATTGCAGTTATAAATTAAAAACATTATAATAGTTGATGCGAAAGGAAATATGAATTATGAAGGAAATAGTGAAGAAATTATTTAGTCCAAAAAAAACTAAATTATTCTGGCTTTATTTTGTTTTTGGAATTTTATTAATTATTTTAGGTGTCGTTTTAATGCCAGTCTGGGATAAGGCTGGTGATTGGTGTTTCTTTAAATCTTGGGGAATGCAGGCTATAAATATTGCTATTGCAGCAGCAATCATTTGCTATATTGCCTTATTTCAATTTAGAAAGCTTATGGCTAGATCCAATCAAGTAATTAAAATATTAACTATTATTGAATTTATCTTATTTGTTTTAATCGCTCTTGGTTATATTTTAAATCAATTTAAAATATTTAATTTTGGTGACACCGGAGCTTGTAAGATTTTAGGATTAGGTTTATGGTGTCGTGGAGTTATTGAAGTTTTCAGAGCGTATTATTATCGCGGTAGCGAACAGAATAAGTATCCTCTCTATTGGTTGATAGTTGCAATTATATTTATTACTTTAGGAGTTTGGCTATTTGTTAAGCCATTCTTAAGAGATATTCACATTTTATGGGTATTAATTTCAATCATCTATTTAGTTGCTGTAACTTGTATAATTGATGGATTTTTAGCTAAACCTATCGCAAAAAAAGCAAAAAAAATCAGTAAAAGTAAAAAGTAATTATAAGGTTTTATAAAATCTTATGGAATCAAACCTCTAGCAATCGAAATTAACTTCGATTGCTATTTTTTTTAGAAGATATATATAAAATTCACTTTCTAATACGTTTGAAATTGATATAACCTATCTAATATTAATAAGAGTTTAATATAATTATTTGTTAGATTCGATCATGGCATTAGTAAGAACAACATTAAAATATTTTTATAATAAGCATTTATTATTTCGTTATAACAATAATTAAAAGTTTTACTGATTTGCTTAAAATTTTAATTGCAGAGTTGTAATATTTGTTTATAAAGAAATTGGTATAATCTTTTCTTCTTGATTTAATAATATCAATTAATTTAGTATTAAATAAATTTGATATAACATAAGGATATTTACCAGCATATTCCATAGATATACGATCTATTAACATATTTTTAATGATGTGTACAACTTCTTTAGATATAAATAATTTATCATCATAAAAACTAAATTTTTGTTTAAATGTTTTATTACACATTTTACATTTATATTGTCTAATATTACTGTTTTCTATCAGTTATTGCTTTCTAATAATATAATTATTAATTTTTGTATGATAATAATCTTTAATAACTATTTTACTAAATAAAAAAAGAACAACATGTTTTTTTGTTCTTAACTAGGAAATTGTATTTAATTTCTTTCACTTTTTTTACATTTTATGTTCATTGTACAATTTGAAATTTAAAAAATTTAATTTTTGCATGTTAAAACCACAATAATAATATTTAGTAAAGTATTTGAATGTGATTTCTACCAAAAGTAGACTTTAGTTATGTATGAAATATTGACTTGTTAGATTATTCAATGATATTAAAATAAAGAAAGGAAGGCACAAAAGATGGAAAGGAAATATCAAATTGGAAATTTTATTATGAAGTGTCGAGAGGAAAAAAATATGACACAAAGTAAACTTGGCGAACTTCTTGGCGTATCCAATAAAGCCATTTCTAAATGGGAAAATGGTAAGTCACTACCAAATACTAAACTTATGTCAAAGTTATGCGAAATATTAGAAGTTAGTCTTGAAGAACTATTAAATGGCGAACGAAGTGAAAATATTGATAATAACTCATCGTTAACTGAATTTGAACATGTTTTTAAATATTATAATAATGACTCGAAAATTGAAATTGGATTATATGATATAAACATATCATTCAATTTAGGAGAAATAGTTGCTGTATGTGGTGTATCTGGTTCAGGAAAAACTACATTAATTAAAATAATTGGAGGATTAGATACCATTGAAAGTGGGGAAATCTATTTGCATAAAGAAGGGATTTCTCGTTTTGATGAAATTGATTTTGAGGAATATCGAAAAAGTTATATCTCATATATCTTTCAAGATTATGGAATTCTAGAAAATTATTCAATTCTTGATAATCTTTTAATTGTAAGATTATTAATGGGAGATAATTATAAAACTTCGCTGGAAAAAGCGATAGAACTACTTAAAGAAATTAATTTATATCAATTTAGAAATAAAAAGGCTAGTAAATTATCTGGTGGACAAAAGCAAAAACTTTCTGTTGCAAGAGCAATTATTAAAGATTCACCAATTCTTTTAGGTGATGAAATAACCGCAAATTTAGATAGTAAACAAGCAAAAGAAATTTTAAGTTTAGTAATGAGTCACTCGATGAATAAATTAATAATTTTAGTTACTCATAATTACTCGGAGATTGAACAATATGTGACAAGAAAAATCTCTTTGAGTGATGGGAAAATCATTGAAGATATAAAATTAAAAAATATTGAGAAAAAGCCTTTAAAAATAACAAAAAAGAATGTTAAGGAGCGATTGACTTTACCATTAGTTTTGTTTGGTAAATATTTTAAGACAAATATTTTAAAAAATTTACTTTTGATATTTATCGTTTTAATTTCTTCTTTTACGATTCTAGGAGTTAATTACCTTTGTAATTATGCATATGAAAAAAATAAATACTCTACTGATAATTCAGTTTACGCACTTAATGAAATTGAAATCCTAAATAAAGAAGGATTTACTAAAGATCAATTAAATGAACTATATTACAATGATTTAGTTAATGATTTTAAGATCTATTCATATTTATTTGCAAGAAATCTTATTGTTGATAATACTTTAAAAGACAATGAAATTAAAGTGCCATATGGCTCGAGCTATATTTATTTAGATATTCAAGGTGAAAAACTAATTGTTGAAGGAAAGTATATTGAAAGTAAAGATAAAAAGGATAATAATTTTTATTTGAATTATCAAAATTATTTATTAGTTCATAAACTAATAACAACAATTACAGAATTTTCTAGCTTTGTGATAACGAATCAAGAGAATGTTGATATTAGTAATATGATTTCATTTACAATTGATCTTAATAGTAAAGATGATAAAATAAAATCTTCATTAGTTGACATTAATGTATATTTTAATGAACAAGAAATTGAAGTTGAACCCTTCCTTGAAGGTAAAACTAATAATCTTTATATTTCACCAAAATACCTTGATACTTTATTAGAACCATTTATTATAGTTGCGTATGATTTAACTATTAAATATGATTTTATTCAAAAGGGAAAGATGTTTGATTTTTTGAATCAAAAAAAATATTTGTATATTGATAATGATTCATTAGAACCGTTATTACAATCAAACGAAATGCTTTTTGTATTAGAAAGTTTATTTGTGTTTTTGTCACTTTTTGTCTTTATTATTATAGTGCTTGTAACAAATAAAACACTTTTCTCCTTTGTAAAGAGTCGAAAAACGGAGTTAGCATTACTTAGAAAAATTGGATTTAGCAAAAAAATGATTATCAGGATGATTCTTTGTCCAGTAATTATTACTTCATCAGTATTGTTAATGTTTTGTTTTGTTTGTCCATTAATTGTTACTTTTAATTTGATTGATTTCTATTTATTGATGATTGTTGAAGAATCATTTTTTACCTATTTCATTATTAAAAACTTAATAAATAAATCTAAACGATTAATCGAGGAGGAAAGCAAGTGATTATTTTAAATAATGTTAATAAGATTTATGATCAAAAATCTTTAAAAGAAAATATTGTATTAAAAGATATCAATTTAAAAATTGATCATTTGGGAATTGTTTCAATTTTTGGTCCATCGGGATGTGGAAAAACTACTTTACTTAATCTTATTTCCGGACTTGATAAAACAACTTCAGGTGAAATTTTAATCGATAATATCAGACCAAATGATGAATTTCGCTTAAATAATATTGGCTTAGTATTCCAAGACTTTGCTTTAATTGAGAGAATTTCTGTTCTTGATAATCTAAAAATGATTGATAATTCTTTAAGCGACGAAGAAATAGATAAAGTTTTAAAAGAATTAAAAATTGATCACCTTAAAGAAAGAAAAGTTTCACATCTTTCTGGCGGAGAAAAGCAAAGAGTAAGTATTGCTCGAGCAATTTTAAAAAAACCAAAGTTTATTATTTGCGATGAACCAACAGGAAATTTAGATTCTGAAAATAGTAGAATTGTCATGGATATTTTAAAAATTTTATCAAAGAAATATCTAATAATTATTGTCAGCCATAATCTTGAATTAGTTAATCAATATAGCGATAGAATTATTTATATGGAAGATGGCAAAATAGTTGATGATAAAATGATAAATAAAAATGATTCTTGTGAAAATGTGGTTATTAGGACTGATGATAAGCCAAGGAAAATTAAACTTTTAGATAGTCTATTTTTATTTAAGAAAAAAACTAATTTTATCTTTTCATTTTTATTAGTTATTATTTGTATTTTAAATTTTGTTTTTGCTTCAATGATAACTAAGCACACTGATAAGTTAAACTATTCAATTGATGATTATGTCAGATTAAATGAAAAATTAAGTGAAGAACAGTTTTATTCGTTAAAAGATAGAGGTATATTTTTAAATGAATATATTACCGATACATTATCTATATTTGTTCCGGAGAATCAAACATTTTTATCTCTCCAAGATTATTATTTTTATGCAGATGGATTATTTTATCCACGTATTGAAAAATCTAAAGATTCAAAAGATTCATTAAATTATAATGTTTTATTTGGTAGAAAAATTGAAAATGATAACGAATGTGTTTTAAGTTTAAAACTTGCAAAATATATTATTAAAAATGCTAAAACATCACATATTAAACTTCAGAAAATAGATATTTTGGAACCAAAAGACTTATTAGGTTTAAAACTTCATAATTTAAAAATAGTTGGTATTAATAATCTAGATGAGTATTCTTTTGTAATTGATTATAATTACATTGTTGAAAATTGTATTATGAATTCAAATAGGGATTATTATCGTTATTATCCATTATCATATTATAATGAAAATTATGCAGTTGATGATGCAATGTTAGAAAAAAAAGATCATGTTATCTATATTAAAAAGGGAGTATGGATGTTTTATGATAAAGAAGGTAATTTAAAAGAAGGAGATTATTTTTTCGATGAATTTTATAAATATGAGGTTGCCGATATTTCTCAAAATGCGGTGATAGATGATTATTTATTCTATCGCTTATATGAATTAAATCTGATATATAATAGCGATATTGATTCGTTAATGACGTTATTGAGTGATCAAGGAATCAAATTTCATCAAATGAATCAATATGATAGTTCTACAGTGATGACTATTTACTTAATTATTCTTGGAATTACTTTTTTTGCACTTTTATTAAATTCATTGTTTTTAAATCTTGATATTAATGAATTATTTGATAATGACAAGGATTATATTGTCACTTTACGTTGTTTAGGTGTTTCAAAAAAAAGTTTAATTATACATTATTATTTACAAATTATAAAAAAAACCATGATAAGTATAGCAATTGGGTTAATGATTGGTTTAGTTTTAGGACTATATTTACAAAAGTTTAATCAAATAACAAAGTATATATTACTAATTAATCCACTAACTGTTTTTACTAGTTATTTAATTGGAATGATACTGATTTCGTTAATTATTCTATTATTCATTTCATTTAAACTTAGATATACGGCAGCAAAATTAAAACAAATTAATAAATAATGAAGATAGTTAATTTTCTGATAAAAATTAAATTTAATTATTAAATACTTTTGTTATATAATATTTTTGAAATGAGATGTGAAATATGAAAGTAGGATTAGCTTCTTTAGGCTGTGCGAAAAATTTAGTTGATTCAGAAATGATTTTATCGTTAATGAAACGTAATGATTTTGAAATAGTTAATTCTAAAGAAGAGGCAGATATCATTATAGTTAATACTTGTGGCTTTATTGAATCAAGTAAAAAAGAATCTATTGATACGATTTTTGAAATGGCATCATTAAATAAGATTTTAGTGGTTACAGGTTGTTTAGTGGAAAGATATAAAGAAGAACTTGAAAAAGAAATTCCTGAAGTTGATTTGTTTTTAGCAATCCGTGATTATCCATATTTTAGTGAATTATTAAATCAAGTGATTAAAAGTAAGAATATAAAAGGGAATTTAGATTTATCGCAAAGAGTAATTAGTACGCAAAAATTCAGCGCATATTTAAAGATTTCCGAAGGTTGTAATAATTGTTGCACATATTGTGCAATTCCTTTAATTCGTGGGAAATTTAGATCTATTGATAAGACTGATATTATAAATCAAGCGATTAAACTTAAAGATCAAGGAGTCAAGGAACTTGTAGTAATTTCTCAAGATACCACCCGTTATGGAAGAGATATTACTTCATATAAGACTGATATAGTAGATTTACTTAAAGAGCTATTAAAAATTAAAGAATTTAATTATATTCGATTACTTTATTTATATCCTGATGAAATAACTGATGAATTAATTGAGTTAATTGGAAAAGAAAAACGGCTTACTCCATATTTCGATATTCCAATTCAACATTGCTCAAATGGTATTCTTAATTCAATGAATCGAAGAGGTAATAAGGAGTTCTTAATCAATTTATTTAACAAAATTAAAAATAAAGTTTCTAATGCAATTTTAAGAACGACGTTAATAATTGGTTTTCCTGGTGAGACTGATCAAGATTTTGATGAACTAATGGATTTTATTAAAGAAATTGAATTTGATCACTTAGGAGCGTTTACTTATTCTCGTGAAGAAGGCACTGTTTCATATGATTTTCCTTTTCAAGTAGATGAAAAGATCAAAAGAGCCCGTTATCGAAAAATAATGTCTGCACAAAAAAAGATTTCCTTAAAAAAGAATAAATTGCGAATTGGCGAAATTCATGATGGACTTGTAATTAAATATGATTTTCCTTCAAATTGCTATTATTTAAGAAGTCATTTTAATGCACCAGATGATATTGATGGGGCAATTATCTTTAAGTCTAATCGTTCTTTAGAAGAAGGAATGATTGTAAAAGTCAAAATTACAAGTTGTGATAGTTATAATCTTTATGGAGAATTAATCGATTAATTTTAAAATGCATATATTAACATATAGGTGGTTGATATATGCTTTTTTTACACAATAAAAAAAATAAAAACTATGCGAGAAAGATTTTTAGATCAATTGAATCTCGTTTGGTGGGGATTGATGAAGAAATCGCAAATGAATATTTATCTTGGTTAGATAAAAAAACCTATTATTTAAAGAAATCAATAGAAAAAGAAGGATATGGACTTCAACCAGATAACTTAATAAGAGGAGATATCATTTGGGTTGAGTTTGGAATAAATGTTGGTACTGAATTATCCGATTATAAAACTAAAGGTCATTATGGAGTAGTATGGAATGTTGATTTAGGAAATGTAATAATTATCCCTTTATCAAGTCGAGAAACTTCAGGATCTGAACTTACTTTTGATTTAGGAATAATTAATGAATTAAATGATAAAGAACAAAACCATTCTTATTTAAAGTTAGATGCAATTAGATCGGTTTCAAAAAGAAGAATTGGAAGAATGAACAACAAAGAAAATGGTAAAATTCATTTGGATGACAAAAGAATTTGTTTAATAAAGGAAGCGATTTATAAATCCTTTATTCAATAAAAATGTTAAAATTATGTTGGTGATTGTATGGGGAACAAAGAAAAAATATCTCATCCATTAAAAATGGTAAAAGATGAAAATTCAAAAATACTTATTTTAGGATCTTTTCCAAGTGTTATATCGAGAAAGAAAAATTTCTTTTATATGAATAAATTTAATCGTTTCTATCAAGTTTTAACAAAATTATTTGATGAAGATTTTTACTCCTGCTCAATCGAAGAAAAAATCAATTTATTAAAAAAATATCACATTAGTATTTTTGATGTAGTTATTGAATGTGAAATAGTTAATTCAAGTGATAGTTCTATTAGAGCAATTAGATATATCGATTTAGAAAAGGCTCTTGATAATACTAAAATTGATAAGATATTTTTAAATGGTAATAAAGCTTATTCATTGTTTATTAAAAAATATCCAGCTTATATTGATGAAGTAATTAAATTACCTTCAACATCAAGTGCGAATGCGAAGATGAGTTTAGATGATTTAGTGGAACAATGGAAGGTAATAAAAGATTTTCTCTAATTTGTGAAAAATTGTTATATTGCTTGACTAACAAATAAATTATTATTAGAATAAAAAAGCAAATCAGAGGCCTCAATAGTTAAATGGCATAACAGATCCATGGTAAGGATCAATTCGTAGTTCGATTCTGCGTTGAGGCACCATTAATAAAAAAGCATGGAAAACCATGTTTTTTTGTTTATGATACAAATTTGATACAACTTTAAAATTTTAATTCCATTTAATTCACAATACAAATTTTCCAAGATCAATATCAATTCTTTTATTATCAATTTCAAATCTGAAACATTAACATTTTTAAATGATAGTATTTGATATCTTATTAATAACATCTTTTTTATTTATTGCCCTTGATATGGGATACACAATTATATTTATTTGTAATAAAAACCTATATTTAGATACAATACTTTTCATTAATTATTTTTATAGTGCTTTTGAATCTATATTGTAAATAACTGGAAAATATTTATGCTGATTTTTTTGCTATGATTTGTTCAGGGGGAATGTGCATGAAAAAATTTCATTTAATTATTTTTTTGACTTCTTTTATCACTTTAATGTTTTCTTCTTATAGCTCCGCTAAGAAGAATAGCGTATTAAGTGCAAATCAAAATGTATCAGATTCGGTTATTAATAGATTTGTAGGGAATATTTTATTCCCAACTACTCTGATTAATGAAAATAGTATTTTGGATAATAACTCAGTTTCTATGGAAGGTCATTTATCTGGATCTAGTGAAATCGATTTATCTAAAGACACAAACTTATCTAGTAATTTTATTTTTGATAAAAAAATTAAAGTATACTTAAATCCGTCAGTGCAAATTAAGAATTTATATGTCAACAATTTAGGAAATGAGGGAAAAAATATGAATGATATTGTTGAGTTTATGGTTGATGATTTGTGCAACGTTGATTATATTGATTTGAAATATAACTTAAGATATTTATCATTAAGCGAATCGATTAGTGAAAGTAATAAATTTGATGCAGACATTCATTTTGCTTTACATTCAAATGCTGGTGGAGGGAATGGTAGTGAAATTTACACATCTAAAAATAGTGATTTTGCAAATTACATTTATGATAAATACACAAAAGGAATTGGCAATTATGAAAAAAGAGGAGTAAAAACTACTTCTAATTTATATGAAATTAATAACTCTAAAGCAGAAAACCGAGTTTTATTAGAACTCTTGTTTCATGATAATGCGAAAGAAGCTCAATATATTGTTGATAACAAAAAATATATTGCTAATGTTTTAGCGGAAGGAATTAAAGATTATATTAAAGAATTTTATTTTAATATTTACTAACCTGTGAACATAAAATAGTGTAGGTGATAGAATTGAAAAAAATAAAAATTAAAAGTTTGTTAAAAAGTTTTATTCCTGCATTATTAGCGGCATCTTTAGGATCAATATTTGTTTATTTAGATTATGTTGATTACGATAGTTTAGTTAAGCCATTTTTGAATCCACCAAAAATAGTTTTTCCAATTGCTTGGACAATTATTTATATTGCCTGCATGATCGCAACCTATATTGTTGATGTCAAAGAAGATGATAAAGAATTAAAGCAAAAGTGTATAATTAATTATTATATTAATATGTTCATTAACTTAATTTGGACTGTTTCATTTTTTGGACTTGGTCAGTTAGTTGTTGGATTAATTGTTTTAATATTATTATATTTCTCAACATTATCAATGTTTTTATCTTATCGAAAAGTTAATAAATGGGCGAGTAATTTAATTATCATTTACTTGCTTTGGTTACTTTTAGCTTTGTACTTAAATATTTGCATCGTTTTTGTTAAGTGACAAAGTTATTGCAACGAAATAAATAATTTTGATGAAAACATAGAAAAATAATTAATCTGTTGCAATAAGGTTAATTATAAAAGCAAGTGCAACAAACAAAGAAAGAAAATTGAAAGAATAAAAAATGTAGTAAAAAAACTGAA
>CANQDY010000029.1 GCA_947593895.1 uncultured Bacilli bacterium | reverse complement strand
TGTGAAAATTAATTATAAAAGCAATCACAAGAAAAATAGATAAAAAACAAAAGAAAAGAATATTAACTTAGTAATCAAACGATGAGATGTTTATTAAGTTGAATAGAAAATCCTTCTTAGAAATAAGGATATTAATCATTCTTCAGCGGTGAGAACTGTTGAAGAAGAGTGCTCTTTGACAATTGGATTAACAAGTTCATCAAAATGATAAGGTTAAAATTTTTACTAGTTGATAAAATAGGGTAAAAAAAGAATCATGCGGACAATAATGATAAATTCCTTTTAATGACTATGTTTTTTCAAGAATACTATATTTTAGTGAAAAATAGTTATTGAAAAG
Source organism: uncultured Bacilli bacterium (assembly GCA_947593895.1). Lineage (GTDB taxonomy): Bacteria > Bacillota_I > Bacilli_A > RFN20 > CAG-449 > UBA3210. The sequence continues at coordinate 11,563 of CANQDY010000029.1, read as the reverse complement.
ATCACTAATATAGTATATTTTTTTGAAACAAGACTAGTTTAAGAAGTATAAATATAAGAATAGAATCAATATAAATATTAGACATGGTCATATAGTTTTGAATATGATTATTTTCAGAAAGTTTAATATATGTTATTTTAAATGCTATTTAAATAAAACAAAAGGAAGCATAAGAATTTCTTTAGGTGAAATAAAAGGATTAGTAACTAAATCATACTAAAATAAATGAGCAAATCAATTTGAATGTTTTATAATTGCTTTAATATATTTAAGATGAACAAAAGTTAATTCAATTTTGGATTCCAAAATATTCTCAATCAGAATCCAATATTTGCTTGTAGATTTCATACAGGCCTTCTTACAATTATTTTAAAGTAACAAATTATTAAATTTGATTACATCAGAATTCATTGTAGAAAAAGATTGTTGAGAATAGGTAGTAATATCTTCTTTTCAGTAGAAGTATGGTAATAATGATGATATTCTTGTGAATATACAAATCATAGCAAATTGGATGAATAAATTTCATAAATGCCTATAAAAAGAATAGGAACATTGCCTGTCATTCAATTGAAAGGAGATTGTTATCCAAAGATAAGTGTACATGTTCAATGCACAGTGTTTGTATTTGTAAGAATGACTACACATATAAATATTCAGGTTAATAACATAAGATTATCACCTACTTAACTCTTCGTGCTTTGTAGGATATTCCTATCGTTAATATTATAACATGGTTTACAACATTTTCCTAAAATGTTTGAGGACAGGTAAGATGACCTGACCCTATGGAGGTAAAAATGAAAATATTGACAACTTCCAAAAATATAATCGAAGATTTAAAGAAAATCAATATTAGTTCTAGCGAGGAACTGATTGAATATCTTCCATACCGCTATGAATCTTTTAATTATACTTCAGAAGATGTTTTGAAGGATAAGGAAAGAATTGTTATTTTGGGAAGATTAGTATCAAATCCTAGGAGTTTTGTTCATGGAAAATTAAATATTATTACTTTTCATTTTATCTCAGTAAATGGACATTTTTATACGTGTAAAATCTTTAATCGCCCATTTTATATGAATATACTTGATTTAGAAAATCAATTTACTATCGTGGCAACATTTGATTTATCTAGCAAATCCCTAAATGTAATTAATTTAAAAAAGGGAGAAATTCCTCCATCAGAGCAATTAAAAGCGGTCTATCATTTACCAAGTTTATTAAATCAAAGTGTATATTCCAATATTGTTAAAAGAACTTTAGAGAGAATTGATGAATTAACAGGCACTAGAATTCCTAGTTATTTAATTAGTAAGTATCGTTTATTAGAACATAAGGATGCTTTACGATTAGTTCATTTTCCAAAAAATACGGAGGAAATAAGTAAAGGTTTAAGAACATTAAAATTTGAAGAGTGTCTTGAATATTGTTTTAAAAATAAAATTATTAGGGAACAAAACAAAAAAGCCATTAAAGTTATTAATAAAGATATTGATACAAATTTAATCAATCAGTTTATATTATCTTTATCATATAAATTGACTAAAGATCAAATTCAAGCAGTTAAAGAAATAGTTTTAGATATTAAAAGTAAAAATGTAATGTATCGATTACTTCAAGGTGATGTTGGTACAGGCAAAACGATAGTTGGAATAATTTCTTTATACGCTAATTTTTTGAGAGGAAAACAAGGTGTTTTATTAGTCCCAACTGATTCATTAGCTAGACAACATTACGAAAATGTGAAAAGTATATTAGAAAAGTATAATATTAATATAGTTTTACTAATTGGTGGGCTTAAAGAAAAAGAGAAAAATGAAATAAAAGAAAAAATTGCAAATGGAGATTGTGATATTATTGTTGGAACTCATGCAGTATTTAGTGATGATGTTAATTATCATTCTTTAGGGCTTGCAATAATTGATGAGCAGCATCGATTTGGTGTTAATCAAAGAAATACTTTAATAAGTAAGGGTGAAGATGTAGATTTACTTTTAATGAGTGCAACTCCAATTCCTAGAACTTTGGCTCTTTCTATTTATGGTGATTTAGATGTTTCTTCGCTTATAACATATCCAGGTCAAAAACATCAAGTTGTTACAAGAGTCGTTGATTACGATTCAGATAAGATTTTATCACTCATAAATTATTGCCTTAATAATAATCGACAAGTTTTTATTGTATGTCCCAAAATCAGTTTAGGTGATAATAATCAATCAAGTGAAGAAGTTTATCAAAAATTTGTGCCAATATTTAAAGATAAAATAGCACTTTTACATGGAAAACTTCCTAATGAAGAAAAGATTAATATTTTAGAACAATTTAAAAATAATCAAATTAACATTATTGTTTCTACAACAATTGTTGAATTAGGAATTGATATTAAAAATGCAGGGGGTATGATTATCTATAATGCAAAAAGTTTTGGTTTAGCTTCTCTGCATCAATTACGTGGAAGAGTAGGTAGAGATGGGGAAAAGTCTTATTGTCTTTTAGTGGATCATTTTGATGTAGATGAAGATAATAGCCGACTTAAATTTTTAGAGAGTTGCTCTGATGGATTTGAAATATCAGAAGAAGATATGAAAAGAAGAGGGCCAGGAGATTTTATTGGATTACAACAAAGTGGGTTTCCTTCATTTAATTCGTTAAACATTATTAGTGATTTTAAAATGTTTTCTATTGCTAGAGATGAAGTTAATTATATATATTCCACATTAGATAATCCAAGTCATAACTATTATTATCAATATTGCAAAAAAAAGATTAAGGAAGACAAAATAGTTAGTTTAATTGATTAGCTTTTATAGTTTATAATAATAAAGTAAAATATTTTTAAGAGGAAGAATCATGTTAGAAAAATTAAAAAAAGAAGTATACGATGCAAATATATTCTTGTACCAAAACAACTTAGTGACTTTAACTTGGGGAAATGCGTCAGGAATTGATCGAGAAAAGGGTTATGTAGTAATTAAACCAAGTGGTGTTTCTTATGAAAGTTTGACTCCAGAAATGATGGTTGTAGTATCATTAAAAGATGGAAGTGTGATTGAAGGAAATCTCAATCCCTCTAGTGATACGATAACTCATTTAGAGTTATATCGAAATTTTAAAGAGATTAAAGGTGTAGTTCATACTCATTCAACTTGGGCAACGATAATGTCTCAAAGGGGAGAGAGTTTAATTCCCTTTGGTACCACACATGCAGATACATTTTATGGTTCAGTACCTTGTACTAGAAAACTAACAAAAGAAGAAATTGAAAGTGATTATGAATTAAATACTGGAAAAGTAATTGTGGAAACATTTAAGGATTTTAACTATCGAGAAATACCAGGAGTATTTGTCAAACATCATGGACCATTTACTTGGGGAAGTTCTCCATTAAAAGCAGCGGAGAATGCATTAATTCTTGAAACTGTATCTAAGATGGGGTATTTTACAAGTTTAAATATTGATTCTAAATCAATAGGAGTGGATAAATATTTATTAGATAAGCATTATTTAAGAAAACATGGAAAAAATGCTTATTATGGACAGAAGGAGAAATAGAGATGAATATTGCTTTAATTATTGCAGGTGGTTCGGGTGCTAGAATGCATCAAGACATTCCAAAACAATTTATTAATGTTAATGATAAACCAATTATTATTTATACTTTAGAAGCTTTTCAAAGACATCCAAATATTGATGCAATTGAAGTTGTTTGTATTGATGGATGGCATGACATTTTAAGGGCATATTGTAAGCAATTTAATATTACAAAATTAGATAATATTGTTTCGGGAGGAAAAAATGGTCAAGATTCAATCAGAAATGGTGTAATGGATATTGCTTCTAGACATAATAAAGATGATATTGTTTTGATTCATGATGCGATTAGACCGATGGTATCAGAAGAAATTATTTCTGATTGTATTCGAGTTTGTACTTTATATGGTAATGCAATTGCAGTTATTCCTTGTGCTGAAGCAATGCTTGTTACTTCAAATGGAGAAAGTGCAGTAGAACAAGAAAATCGCGATCATTTAAAAAGGACACAAACTCCTCAGGCAATGAAATTAGGTGATTTAGTAAAATTGCACCAGGAAGCATTAAAAAAAGGAATTACTTCTTCAGTTGCGACTTGTACTTTATTAATTGAAATGGGTAGAAAAGTTTACCTCTCATCAGGTTCAGAAAAGAATATTAAATTAACAACGCCAGAAGATATAGATATTTTTAAAGCATTATTAAAATCAAATCGAGCAGAATGGATGAAATAAATGAACGAAAGAAATTATCAAATTGAATTAGAAAAAGCTTATTTAGAAAATAAAGATTTCGATTATCTTAAATTACAAGATAAAGTTATTTTATTTACTGGTGCATGTGGATTGATTGGTCGTTATTTTGTTGACTTTGTTTTATATGTTTCTAGTAAACTTAACCTTAATGTAAAGATTATAGCGCTAGAAAAAAATCCAGATGTTCTTGATTTATTATATAAATATAAGGAATATATCAATCAAGGAAAGGTTATTCCTATTACTCAAGATGTGACTAAATCTTTTAACATAGATGGCGAGATTGATTTTATTATTCATGCAGCAAGTCCTGCAAACCCTTTTTGGTTTGCAAATTATCCAGTTGATGTAATTAATGCGAATGTTAATGGCACATTGAATATGCTTAATTTAGCTAAGGAAAAAAATGCCAAGTTTTTGTTTATTTCATCGGGTGAAGTATATGGAATGCAGAATTGCCCGGATTATGGATATGTTGAATCTCAACCGGGTATTGTTGATTCATCAATTGTTAGATCTTGTTATACAGAATCAAAGCGTTGCTCGGAAACATTAACGATATCTTTTGGATATCAATATCATATTGATGTAAATGTAGCTCGATTATGTTACATTTATGGTCCAACATATTCACCAAATGAAACAAGAGTTATTTTTCAATTTATTAATAACTATTTAAATAATGAGGATATTGTTATGAAATCAAATGGGGAACAAGTTCGTTCTTATTTATATGTATCTGATGGAGTAATGGCTTTATTAAATATTTTAGTTAACGGATCTAATAGTGAGGTTTATAATGTTTCTTCTTATGATGCAGTTTCAATTAAAGATATTGCTAGAACTATTTCTGAACTATCAAACGGAAATTTAAAAGTGATTTTTGAATTACCAAAGGAAGATGAAAAAAAGGGTTTTTCTAAATTTATGATGGCAATCCAAAATCCAGAAAAGTTAATTAGTATTGGCTATTCACCAAAAGTATCTTTTAAGGAGGGCATAAAAAGAACAATTGATGTATTGCGATAAAAATGTTAGAATTTAATGCTTAACCGATTAATATTAGTTAAAAAAAAGTTAAAAAGTACTTTGACTTGAATAAGGTTTATGAGTTAAGTATAATGTGAAAGGATAATATAAAAGTGAGGTATTTATGGAAGAAAATAAAAATGAACAAGGATTGTCATTGCTAGACATACTCAACATTATTAAAAGAAGGATAATAGGAATTATTATTTCAATCGTCGTATTAATGCTTGCCGGTCTAGGATATGCAATTCTGACTGATAGGACAACATATCATGCAACCACAAGCGTTTATGTAATTTATGATAATGGAAAAGCTGATACATCAACAGATTCAATTAACTATGGTCGTCTTGCTTCAAAAACAATTGCAGAAGCGCTTAATGATGATAAAATGTGGAGATTAATTTACAATAAAGCAAATGATAATTTAAAAAATAATGAAGATGCAAATAGTTTTGTAGTTCCATCCTATACTGAAATTGGAAAGTCTCTTAGTGCTAGTTATGATTCAAATTTACAATCTCTAAGATTCTCATTTACTTATAGTTCTACAGATAAAAATTTGATTATTCCAATGACAAATGCAGTAATCGGTGTTTTAAAGGATTTAACTCAAAAAGGATCAGACGAATATAAAGATGCATTTAACTGTTTCAATATTTCGATTTTAGGTGATACTATTGAAGATGATATTTATGAAACATCTAGTTCAAAAATTAAGACAACATTAATCTTTGCGGTAGTTGGTTTAGTAGTCGGTTTTATATATGCATTTATTGCAGAATTGTTATCTCAAACCTTAAGAAGTAAAGAACAGCTTGAAGATATTTGTGATATTAAAGTAATTGGAATCATTCCAAATATAAATTCGGTTAAGAAAATGGAAGGAGAAAAATAAGTATGAAAAGAAAAAATTCTGTCGTAAGTAGAGAAATTTATGAAGATACAACTTCAATCTTATTTGAATCATTCCAACGACTTCAAGTTAATTTAGAGTACGCTTCGATTGATAGCAAATATCAAGTTATTTCTTGTATTTCCTCTACTAAGGGAGAAGGAAAGACTACTTCTTTATTAAATTTAGCTTATGTTTATTCACTTAAAGGATTTAAGGTATTAGTTATTGATTTAGACTTAAGAGCGCCAAATGTTCATCATTTTTTTAATATCGATAATTCCAATGGAATTACTGACTACTTAGTGGGTAAAGTTAGCGAAGAAGAAATCATTCATAAGAATATCAAAGAGAATTACGATGTAATAACTGCAGGAAATCGTGTTCCATTCCCAGCAAAGGTATTAGAGTCTAATAAGATTATTGAATTCTTAGAAAAATTAAAGAAAAATTATGATTATATTTTTGTTGATACTTCACCATTTCTTTTATTTGCAGACACATTAATTATTTCTAAGTTTATTGATGCATTTATCTTTGTTACTTCAGTTAATGTTTCCAAGAAAAACGAGATTAAAGAAGCAACAAAATTAATTAAGAGTAATAACTTAAATGTAGTTGGCTCGATTGTTTGCCAAGTGCCACTTACGAAAAGACAAAATAAATACGGCTATAACGGATATTAAATAATTATTATTTTTAAGGGCCAAATGGCCCCTTTATTTTTGTCTCATTATAACCTAATGTTTTTATTATTTTACAAAATAATAAAGATGTGATATATTTTTTTTAGGACATTATAGGAGAATATTATGTCAGATTTATCTACAATCGAAATTCAAGTTTTGTCATCAGAATATATTGAAACGATTAAATCAAAAAAGAGAAGAGGATACTATTTTTTTAAAAGGTTATTTGCCATAATAACATCTTTTTTAATGATTATTATTTTGTCTCCTTTAATGTTAATTTTTGCTTTTTTAGTTAAAGTAACTTCAAAAGGACCGGTGCTTTTTAAAGATGTTCGTATTGGAAAAGGTGGAAAACACATAAAGATTTGGAAATATCGATCGATGTATTATGATTCTGAATCTAATATCGAAAAATATCTTTCGCCAAAACAAATTGAACAATGGAGAAGAGAAAAGAAAGTTGATAACGATCCACGAGTTACTAAATTAGGAAAATTTATGAGGAAAACTTCAATTGATGAACTTCCTCAACTGTTCAATATTTTAACGGGAAGAATTGCTATAGTTGGACCTCGTCCAATCACAACGAAAGAGTATGCGAATTATTCTAAACCTGAAATTCAATTATTAACTTCAGCAAGACCGGGTTTAACTGGAATATGGCAAGTTTATGGTAGAAAAAATGTTACCTATGGATCTGGATTAAGACAAAAAATGGATATGGAATATTTTGAAAAAAGATCGCTACTATTTGACCTTAAGATTATATTCCTTACTATTCCTGCAGTTTTTAAAGGTGATGGAGCGGAATAAATTATTTAATATATTTTCTCTCTATTCTTGGTGAAAGAAGAGTTACTATTTGATAAATTGATTCATTATAGTAATTTGATAATTCAAAAATATTTAAATTGGGTGAAATGATTTCAATCATTTCATTTTCTTTTATGTATTTTGGTGAATATAGCATCATTAAATCCATACAGGTTTGGCCTATTTGCTTTAAATAGTTATCGTGATATGCAATGGTTACTCGTGATTGAATCCATCCATCTGCATAACCTAGAGGAATCGTGTAAATATATCCTTCATCAGTAATTTTACCAAGATTATAGTATCCTACGGACTCATTCTTAGAAACTTTTTTGACTCGATAAATTGGACTTTTTAATGTTAGTATTGGTTTTAAATTAATTACACTTGTTTCACATAATCCATATAAAGCAAGGCCAATACGATAATGAGTTGATATACCATCTGGAATAAGATAATGAGAGGAACTAATATGAATTTGTAAATTATTTATTTCTCTAAATGGTACAATCATTTTTTTAAATAGATATAATTGACTTTGATAGTCGCTTTCGCTAGAAATATGGGTATAAACACCTCTTATTGATAACTTTGATTTTTCTAAAATATCGATACATTCTTTAAGTTGCGAAGAATAAATTCCTAATCGATTTAGTCCGGTTTCTAGTTTTAGATGTATTGGAAAATATAGATTAGATTCAACAACTTTTTTTAAATAACTTATCGAGCTAATAGAAAGGGTAATTTTATAAGAAAAAAGTTTATTAAAATCAGTACTTGGTTCAAGTAAAATTATAGTTATGTTATTAAAATTTCTTCTTAAAATGATTGCTTCTTCTAAAGTTGCAACAGCAAATGATGTTATTCCCATACGGATTAACGCATTAGTTATTGGTACTAAACCATGACCATAAGCATTTGATTTAACTACTGCAATAATTGGTTTTTTAAGGTAATTATAAATTTCGGTATAATTTTTTTCTAAGTCATTTAAGTTTATTTCAATAATGCTTCTCATTTTTATCACCAATTAATTCTATGTATTAGATAATAAAAAAAAGAAGTCATTTGACTTCTATTTTAGTAACTTTAATTGAGTTAATAAATCAATAAATTTTGATTCTATAAGATCCTCGTTTTCACCTTCAATATTAATTGTGAATTCGTCTTGATCTTTTACAACAAGAGACATCATATTCATAATTGATTTTAAATCTGCGGTATTACCATTGCAGATTAGGGTTAAATTACATTTATTTGCGCGATTAGCTTCTGCAACTAACTCAGCAGATATACGGCTGGTAAGTCCAATTTTGTTGTTTACTTTTCCATGTAATATTTTCATTACGATTAGCCTCCTATCAATAAATATTCTACAAAATTATCAAATATAATTCAATATATTATTTCTTATCACTGATTATTGGTAATAACTATTTGAACATATTTGAGCTTACATTTATTTACTATATAAAATAATACTTTATTTGATTTAATGAGATTTTAAAGAAACTATTATGTTAGGTACTAACTGCTATTTATAATGTAAAATGAATTTAGTTGTACTATTTATTGGCAAAATGTAAAATACATTTAAGTAATATTATGCGCACACGCAAAGAGTATATTGGTTCTTTGCAAGTGGTTGCTAGTTGTATAATAATTGCAAGATAAAAATAAGTTTAAGTAAGATAATTTGCTAGTTTATTAATTTAAAGGAGGTATTATAATCATCTTAGTAGTAATTGGTGTTTTTCTAATTGATGCGTCAGCATTGTCTATTCAATCTAGACGTTCGGCTTTATATGGTGGATTACCATGTAAACTTTTGTATTTCCATTCTTATGATGAGTTTAATCAATTTCATAAGAAGAATAGTAAAAATAATGAAGAGAGAGTTTTTATTTTAGATTTAGATAAATTTTATAATAAACCATCTTATGAAGTTATTGGAAATCATGATTGTGGCAAACATATGCTACTATGTAATAATAAATCATCATCTTTTCATTACTTAAGAGATACCTGCTATGATCAATTTAGTGCTGTATGTAGCGGTGATATTTCTATAGGATACGCTATCTTTTTTGAAAGGTATTATTTATTAGATAATCCTAATCTTTTATGGATTCAAGTTGATAAAAATGATGCAGAATACGTTAAAACACCACTTCTTAAAAATGCTTCATTTAGTAATGAAAATAATGTTGGCTATTATTATAAATTGATGGATGAAACAACAGATAATACCTTATTACTAGTTTATTTTTCGACAAACCAAAGTGAAGATGACGTAAAAAGATACGAATTTTTTATTGAAGAAGCTAAAGAAAAGATTTTTACAAAATTTAGTGAGACATATTTATAGGTGATTTACTATTGAAAAGTTCATTAGATATTTTAAATAAAATCCTTAGTTTAATATAATTTGATAGGGATAAAAAAAACTAGAGCGTTATAATAATTAGGATAAACTATAAGATAAAGGTTTATTATTTTGAAAAGTTATTCTAAAAAATCAAATGGAAAATAATCATATTTTTTAATAATGTCAGTGTTAGTAATGTATTTTTCAGCAAGTAAGATGTGTAAATGAGAATACCATTTTAAATCACAATCGAAAGCATAAAGGAAAGAAATAAAATTAAGACTTCTCATTTCTTTTTATAAGTCATAGGGATATGTCTTTCTAAAAAAGAATTAAGAGTTTTTTACACTTTGAAATAAAACATTTAATAGTTCAGGGTATTTTTGAAAATAAGGTCTAAATTGCTTTGGTATAGTAATGTCTATGAAGAAAAGATAAGCATTTTTAAATTCTTTCCAATAGATAGTAAATATATCTTTAATAAATACATTACCATCAAGCTTTTTTATTTCATTGTAAAATACTTCCTTACCATGAGAAAAAGCTTCTTTTAGTTTTGCTTTATAACTAGGTCTAGCAAATACCTATTTATTTTTAAATCTTAAATACGATAAATTTTTTTCTTTTGCTATATATTTATATCTTAATAAATTAAAAACTTGGATATTAGTCCAAGTTCTTATCAATTGTTAAATTGATTTTGTTCAATAAATTTTACTTAGTGCAAGTAAAATAGAAATAAACTTAAATTCTTTAATGTATCTTATGTAATATCTTGTGCCTTTATTAAGGTCGGTTTTCTAAAAATTATTAGTCTACCCGATATGATTTTAAAATGTTATAATTGATAATATGAGAATTTAAGGAGGCAAAAATGAAACAAAAAGTAAGAAAGGCGATTATTCCTGCTGCTGGACTTGGAACTAGATTTCTACCAGCAACAAAAGCCACTCCAAAAGAAATGTTACCTTTAGTGGATATACCAACAATTCAGTATATAGTTCAAGAAGCAATTGATTCAGGTATTGAGGAAATCTTAATTATTGATAATCAATATAAAGAAATAATTCATAAGCATTTTAGTGTTGATGAACGACTCGAACGAAAATTGTTAGAAACTAATAAAAATGCTGAATTTGAATTAGTTCATCAAATTGGTACAATGGCCAAAATTTATTATGTTAAACAAGATAATCCAAAAGGTTTAGGTCATGCGATTAGTTTAGGAAAAGAATTTGCAAATAATGAACCATTTGCTATTCTTCTTGGTGATGATGTTGTTGTTAATAAAAATGGTAAACCAGCATTAAAACAACTGATTGATGTTTATGATCAAACAAATTCTAGTGTGCTCGGTGTTCAAACAGTTGATATGAGCGTAGTTCATAAATACGGAGTAGTAAAACCAGTTAATAGAATTAATGATAGAACAGTAGAAATTTGTGATTTTGTCGAAAAGCCAAAAAGAGAAGAAGCC